>DATISV010000368.1:0-3959 GCA_035468505.1 Luteolibacter sp.
CAAACAATTCGAACTCGAAACCGACGCCCGCTCGAATGTGAAGGCCGAGCACGAAAAATACACCACCAACATTCCGGGCATCTTCGCCGCCGGCGACATGCGCCGCGGACAATCGCTCGTCGTCTGGGCCATCAACGAAGGCCGAGGAGCCGCCCGCGAATGCGACCGCTACCTGATGGGCGTGACGAACCTCCCGTGACATCCAGCCTGCCGCAGGACGAAACTGTAGCGTCAAACCAGTTGGAGCGATAGCGACTCAAAAAAACCGCGCAGCGCAAACCGGTTGGCCGGAGGCAATCTGTGACTGTCGCTAGCTTGCCCCGAGGCCGAAACGCCAATGCGTAGCCTATGAAGAAGCTTCGCGCGTCCCAGCGGCATCGACGCTCGCAGAGCGCCGCTACAAGGCTTTTCCATCAGCTCTCACTTCTCGAAAAAGGCGCGCTTGCCTGACGGCAGCCTCACCGGAATGCAGTCCACCGGGACCACGATGCCGTCGTCCGTGACAAACACGTTTGCCGGCCGAAGGTCGAATACGACGGTGTCATCCCGGAGAAAGGCATAGGAATCCTCGTAGCCGATGCCGTGATTGTGGCGAAGCTTGCTGAAACCGAGATCGGCCATCATGCGGACGATGTCGTCCCACCATGCGGGTTTGCCCGTCACGAGGTCCTGGCGGGTCACAATTCTCCGAAAGTTGCCATCGGAGGCGATTCCCACAAAACGCAGCTTGTCGCCGAATATCTCGTTTTGGAGACGCAGCCGTTCGAGGTAATCCAACGGAGTCGCCGGAACCATCGACGGTGTCCCCAAGTCGAAATTCACCGCGTATGCCGCTCTGTCCGGCTTGGTGAATTTGAGGACCGTGCCCGTGGCGGCATCGAATGTCACATCGTGTTCGACTCCGCCGCGTAAATCGGGAATCAAGTCCCGGTGGAGGAACCCTTTTTCCGCCGCTCCAGCTTCGAGGCCAGTGATTTGCCGTAGGATGATATCGGGACCATCTCCGTCCCCATCGAGTGTTCCATCTGCCGATAGAATTCTTCGGAAGTCATCGATGGCCGCCTCGATCGAGCGATCCTGATCTGTTCCAGGCAGCATTCGCGCTTCTGAGTCTGGTCTTTTGTCGCTTTGGGAGTCATTGGACAACGAAGGAAACATGCCAGATCGGGGGTATTCTCTCAAGAAGGATTTCGCCCGCGCAAACGCCCGTTTGACATTCGCGCTTGGGACGCTTGAATGGCGGCCTTGAATCATGCGTGAGGAGAAAATCGCCCGTTCGAAGCCGAAGCAGCAGTTGCTGGAAGCGGCGGAAAGGCTGTTTGCGGAGCGCGGCTTCGAAGCGGTCTCGGTGCGCGACATCACGAAGCTGGCCGGCGCGAACGTCGCCGCGGTGAACTACCACTTCGGCGACCGCGAGAATCTGGTGCTGCTGGTGATTTCGCGATTGGTGGACCCGGTGACCGAAGAGCGCATGGCGCGGCTCGAAAGCGTGGAGAAAAAGTGGTCGGGCAAGTCCGCGCCGGTGGAGGAGATCCTCGACGCGCTGACCCGCCCGCTGGCCACGGCAAAACGGAAATCGCTGCTGCCGGAAACAATGCACCACCGCCTGCTCGGTCGGATCTTCTCGCTGCCGCCGGAAATCTGGCCGGATCTCTCCGCCGAACGCATGCGGCAAATGACCGGCCGCTTCATGCGGGCGCTCGGGAAGTCGCTCCCCACCGTGCCCGCCGAGGAACTGGTCTGGCGCATGCATTTCACCATGGGCGGCATGGCGCACATGCTCCTGCTCGACGCCCTGCCCGACAAGACCGGCAAGGCGCAGGCCGCCGCCGTGGGACTCGACGCGATGATCGGCCGCTTCATCCGCTTCGCCGCCGCGGGACTGCGCGAGGGCGTCGAAGTCGATGAAACCAAGCCGGCCGGGCCGCAGGCGACCTTCGATTTCTGAAACCGCCGTTCAGGCCATGATGTCGGCCGCGATTTTTCCGGCGGTCGTCTCGCCTGTGAGACACGCGACCAGTGCGAGGCCGAAGTCGATGGCGGTGCCCGCGCCGCGCGAAGTGATCAGGTTGCCATCCTCCACCACGCGCTCGCCGAGCGAATCGGGGAGTTGATCGACCACCGATCGGTGCGCGGTGAAGCGATGCCCGGCGAGCAGTCCGGCATCGTGAAGAACGAGCGGCGCGGCGCAGATCGCGGCCACCGTCTTGCCGACGGCGGCGAAGTCGCGTGCCAGCGCGGCGGCCCGTCCGTCGCGCCGCAAGTCCCCCACCCCGGGACCGCCGGGGATGAACAGCAGGTCGAAATCGTGTTCGCTTTGGTCTGTTAGAGAAACGTCGGCGGAGATGCGGATGCCGCTGCGGCCGGTGGCCCCGCCGCCATGGATCGCGGCCACCACCACCTCCACGCCCGCCCGGCGCAGCAGGTCCACCGGAGTGACGAATTCGATTTCCTCGAATCCATCCGCCAACAGGCATAACACGCGTTTCTTCATATCATCTCGGCTTCTATCATATCAGTCCGACCGCACGACGCACGCGGTCGAGCACTTTCGCCGCTTCCTCTCGCGCGCGGGCGGCGCCGGCGGCGAGCACCTGGTCCACGTAGCCGGGATCGGCGAGGATTTCGGCGCGGCGCTCGCGCATCGGCGCGAAGAAATCCCAGTAAGCGTCGGCGAGGCGTTTCTTGAAATCGCCGTAGCCGGTGCCGCCGCGTTCGTGATCCGCCACCATAGCCTGATAGTCGGACTCGCTGGCAAAGAGTTTGTAGAGCGTGAGGATCGTCGAGTTTTCCACGGGCTTCGGTTCTTCGACGGGAGTGGAGTCCGTGGTGATCTTCATGATGAGTTTTTTCAGCGGTTTTTCCTCACCGAAGATCGGCAGGGTGTTGTGATAACTCTTGCTCATCTTGCGGCCGTCCAGACCGATGACGATGGCGGTGTCCTCGCGGATGATCGGCTCCGGCAAAACAACGGTGCCCTCGCCGTAAGTCTCGTTGAGCTTCACCGCGAGATCGCGCGTGACCTCGAGATGTTGTTTCTGATCCTTGCCGACGGGAACTTTGTTAGAATCATAAAGCAGGATGTCGGCGGCCATCAGCACCGGATAGGCGAAGAGCGCGTGATTCGGCGCGATGCCCTGGGCGATTTTGTCCTTGTACGAATGGCACTTCGACAGCAGGCTCATCGGGCAGACCGTCGAGAGGATCCACGCCAACTCGTTGACCTCCGGCACCGCGCTCTGGCGGAAAAAAACCGCGCTCTCTGGATCCAGCCCGCAGGCGAGGAAATCCACCGCCACTTCGCGAATGTTCTCACGCAGCGCGGCAGGGTCCTGGCTGGAGGTCATCGCATGGTAATCCGCGATGAAATAGAAGGCCTCGCCCTTTTCCTGAAGGCGCACGGCAGGCTCCATCGCGCCGAAGTAATTGCCGATGTGGAGTTTTCCGCTGGGTTGGAGGGCTGTGAGGATGCGCATGGCGCGGAGCATGGAATCCGGCCGCGCAAGCGGTCAAGCGCACCGTCCACACGGATCAGGGCGCGAGGAGCACTTTTCCCGAACGCTCGGCGGATTCCAAACGCGCGAGTGCCTCGGCGAATTCGGCCAACGCGTGGGTCGAGTCCACCGGTTGCGACAGGTTGCCCGCGGCGACGCGCGCGGCGAGTTCCTGATAGACGCCGCGAACCTCCTCATCCGACGCGTTTTCCGCCCAGCGCGTCACCCACAGTCCGCGCACCCGGATGTCGCGGAAAATGAGCAGGCCGTTGGGAATGGTCACCGGCTTGCGTCCCATCGCGCCGTAGGTGACGTGCGTTCCGCCCTCGCGCAGCAGTTTCATCAGTCGGAGCGCGCTGTCGCCGCCCACCGCGTTGAAGGCGAGTGCCGCCTTGGCGCCACCGAGCGCGGATTTGGCCGCGGCCAGGCCGTCGTCGTTGTCCAAAAAGACCTCCGATCCACCCA
>DATISV010000369.1:0-9594 GCA_035468505.1 Luteolibacter sp.
AGGACCGCTACGTGTTGCTGACCACTTCGGAAAACGGCACCAAACTCTATGGCTATTTCGACACCGAAACCGGGCGTTACTACGCCGCGCTGGTCGTAAGCCGCAACGTGAACGACAACGTCCACGGCGACAAGGATTACACTTCCAGCGCCGGTTGGGGCCCGCATCGCCGTTTCAACCGCCTGGTGGATTCCGAATACATGGAGTTCACCCTGACCTGCGGGCCGCAAAGCTGGACCTGGCGCCAAGGTTACTGCGCGCAGCCCGGCGGCAGCCAGGATCTTTCCAGTCCCACCTGGCAGTCGAGCCATCAGGTGGGTGCCGGCAGCGGCACGCCGCCCCCGGGATATGTTTCGGCCAGTTCGATGGCCTGGAACCTCAACAATCATGCGCTGGGAAATACCAACTCTTGGGACGTCTCCCAAGGAGGCTTGGCCATGACGGATTGGAAATCCCCGTTCGATCCTTCGGCTCCCGACAACGTGATCGGTATGGAAGGCTATCCGGCCACCGGCGATATCGGCTTCTCCGAGACTCACGGCTGGGAATGGGCGATGGTTTACGAGTTCTCCGTGGATCTTTCCGGAAGCGGCTCCCATCCAGTGCGCCTGACCAATATCGGTTCCCACCACTCGCCCGCCAAGACCGGTGACGAAGACGAGCCGATCGTAATCGAAAGCGAACTGCTCGACTGGGGCGATCTGCCCGCGCTCTATCCCACCACCAAGGCCGACAACGGCCCGCGTCACGAAGTGGTCGTGGGCGGTGCCTACCTCGGTAACCTGCCTCCCGACATGGAAGTGGATGGCCAGCCCGACACGGCCGCCCGTGGCGACGACACGAATGGCATCGACGACGAAGACGGTGTGAGATTCCTCACCATTCCCGAAGCCGGAACCCCTGCGGAAATCCAAGTCACCGCCGGCACCGCCGGATATCTCAGCGCATGGATAGACTTCACCGGCAGCGGCACGCTGACGCAACTCAGCGCGATTTCCGTCAACGGCCCGGCGTCCGTATCCGCGGGACGCATCGGCGACCTGCAGTTCCCGCAGCCCGGCGTGGATGTGATCACCATCCAGGTGCCGCACGGTGCCACCGGTCTTTTCCCCTCGCGCTGGCGTTTCACCAACGAGGCCGGTCAGGGCGGAAACTCGATCACCGGCTTGGCGATCAACGGCGAAGTCGAGGATCACAGGTATCCCCAGGCCTGCCCCGACCTCTGGGATGATTGGCAGGAAAAATGGGACGGCCCGCTCGCCGGCGACATCGATCCGTTTGCCAATCCGGACCTCGACCGCTACCGCAACGTGATCGAATACGCCTTCTGCCTGCCGCCGCACAGCGGAGTGAAGAAACCGTTGTGCCTGGCGCCTTCCGCCACCGTCGAAGGTGCCGTGGACGGAGTTTACACCCGCACCGCCATTGGCGGAGCCAAGGACGTGACCTACATCCTCGAATGGGCGCCACAACTCGGCAATCCCACCGTCTGGACCGGCAGCACGATTCTCGACGGCTCCAACACTTACGTGACCAATCCCGTCAGCGGCAAGGAAATCGTCCGCATCCCCGATCTGGAAAACCTCACCGGCCTCACTGGTGGACAAGGCTTCGTCCGCATCCGCGTGATCCTCGACAATGGCGTGGTCAACGCGGAGGACACCACCGATGTGCTCGGCTGGAAAGCCACCAATCTGGATCCGCAGTGCCAGAGCTACCACAATCCGTTCCTCGCCTGCGCCGTCTTCACCGGCACCATCAGCGGCGTGAACGGCCACGAACTCGCCCTCGGCACCAGTGCCGGCCCGGTCGATCTCGCCACCATTCTCGATCCCGCCTATTCCTACTTCATCGAAGTGGAAACCGGCGATCTTGAAGGGCATCGTTTCGATATCGTGTCGGCTGCGGGCGACATTCTCGCGCTGGCGGAAAAATCCGACCTTCACGACGGCATGGCACCGTTCAACACCCTGGCCGGAGCGCTCCCGGCGCTGCTTGCCGGCGACCGCATCGCCGTGCACCGCCAGCGCACGATCAACGACCTGTTCCCGCCCACCGGTTTTGCCGCCACCGCCAGCCGCAGTTCGGCGGACAAGGTGCGGGTTTTCGCCGGCGGCCTGTGGAGCGATTTCTGGCTCTTCAGCAACGACGGTTCGCCGGTCTGGCTCAAGGCCGGGGTCAACAGTCTCGACGACCAGGGCGTCACTCCGGTTCCTCCGGGCCAGGGCGTGATGTTCGACAGCCAGCAAACCACCGCCTCCATCCTCGCCTACGGCGAAGTGCGCCAGAACCGCTTCGTCCGTCCGCTCGATGCCGGCCACAGCTTCGTGGGCGGCGGCTACCCGATGGACCAGAGCGCCAATGGAAACAACGGCCGCAACATGAACGCCGGCACCGGGTTCCTCGCCACCAACGACTTCAAGACCGCCGACACCTTCTTCTTCTGGAACGGTGACTTCAGTCCGGGCGCCCGCGGCTACACCAGCTACTACCTGCTCGACGGCTCGCGTTCGAATCCGGAGCTGCGCTGGGTCAGGTTCGGCGACGTCTGGCTGAATTCCAGCGACGGTGAAATCCTGCTCCACGGCGACCGCGCGGTGTTCATCCGCAGCCGGGACGGGCACGACCTCCACACCATGCCGCTCCCCTGGACTCCGTGACATCTTGGAAATCAGGAAAACAAGGCAGTAAAAAATTCTTTAAATTACGGAAAAATTTAGTTAAAAGCCTCTCCGCGCGCTGGCAACCACGGCGCCCGGAAGCATGAAAGCACCATTCCGAACCTGCCTTGCAACCTCGATGCTGGCCTTGGGAGCGACCTCCCAGGGCCAGACCATTGAGTGGGGAAGCTACGCCGGCATCGACATGTTCGACAGCGCCGGGAACGTCCTCGACGACACCTTCGTTTTCCAACTGGGCGCGTTCACCGCTCCTTTCACACCGGAGGCAAGCAACTACCAGGACTGGTTCGCCAACTGGATGGTCTTCGATCAGGCGGTTTACAACGAAGCGGACGGGGTCTTCATGCCCTCTCCGCTTGCACCGCAAATGCAGCCGGATGGCACCAGCAACAGTGCCTTTCTTTCGGATGGCGCCACGAGTTTCGAAGGACTGGATGCCTACATCTGGATCTACAACAGCGAGGATCCGGTGCCCGGAACCGAGTGGCTGCTGGTGCGTGCGGCCGACTGGGTTTTCCCGGAATACGATCCCGATTGCTGCGGTGGATTTCCCCTCCAGTGGTCGATCAGCGATCTCGATCCGTCGGATACCCCGGAGTGGGGCAGTCACAGCGGGTCCACGGGACCGGGGGCATACACTTACAACGGTCCATTCGACCTGCGGACCCATACCTTCGTTCCGGAGCCCTCGTCGCTGCTGCTGGCGATTTTCGGCACCGGTTTGCTCATGCGCCGCCGCCGGACGGCCTGACCTCCTGGCATGATGCGATCGCTCATTCAGCACGGCTTGCTGGTGGTGGCGCTCTCGGTATCGCCACTCGCGGCGAGGCAGATCAAGTGGGCCAGTGACCCGAGTGTCACCAACCTCACATCGGACAATTCTTCGATGGATGACGGCTTCCAGTTCGAACTGGGCGTCTTCGAAGGCTCGTTCGTTCCGACCCTGTCCAACAAAGATGAATGGGCGGCAAACTGGCGGCCGGCCAAGCGGGTGGATTACAATCCCGCGACGCAGGCTTTCGACGGGGAGTTCCTGGTGGAAAACAACGATCCGCCGTTCACCATCGACAAGCCCGCTTATGTCTGGGGCTGGCGGCTTGCGGGAAATGCCGCGGAGTGGATTTTGTTCCGGGACGCCACTTGGAATTGGCCGGAAGTGGATCCTTTTCCCGGATTTTCACTGGAGTGGGATGCTTCCGAGGCCACGGCCATCATCGGTGACATCGATGCAACGGGAAGCCCCTTCCTGATGAAATCCGCCGCAGTGACCGGTGCCGCCTCGCCCACCACCACATGGGAACAATGGCAGGCGAAACAACTGGCCGGCGAACCGCAGAACGGCCCGCAGGACGATCCCGACGAGGACGGCACGCCGAACCTGCTGGAGTTCGTTTTCGACACCGATCCGCTGACCGCCACTCCGCCACCGCAGACGCCGGTGACGATGATCGAGGATGGCGGCGACTCGTTTCTGCAAATTTCCATTCCGCGCCGGATCGAGCATGCCGCGGAGCTGTCGGTGGAGGTTTCCCCGGATCTGGCTGCCTGGCAGTCCGGTCCGCTTCACACGCAGGTGGTGGCGGATGATTTGGACGGGCTGGTGGTGAGGGATTTGACACCGCTGTCGCCATCGGCTCCCGCGCGGTTCATGCGGCTGAAAGCCACGCTGCCATGACGCTCCGCCGCCGCGACACGCAGGAGAAGGCGATCGACGGGATCGCGCTCACGCTGGCGCTGGCCGGGCTTGGAATCAATATCCTGCTGCTGACCCGCACCATGGGCGATGCGGCCATCGCCGGAAGCGGTGGCGGAGACTGCGACGAGGTGCTCGCCACGCGCTGGTCCTCGCTGCTTGGCCTGCCGATCCCCGCGGCCGGCATTGTGGTGTTTGGGTTGTTGCTGTTGTCACATTTCCGGCGACTGGAAATCCTGCGCCCACCCTTGCTCGGTTGCATCACCGGTGCGGCGCTCTGGTTCATCGGGGTGCAGGCATTCATTCTCGGGAAATTCTGTCCCTGGTGCATGGCCGCGCATGGCGTGGGTCTGGCACTCGTCGGCACCGGCATTGTGGCAGGCCGGGCGGGAAGTTCGCGCCATCTATCAGCTTGGGCCGGGCTCGCGGTGTTCGCGGTTGCTGCGATGCAGGTCTTCGGCCCGGAGCGCGCCGGGCACCGGCTTGAGGAGGTGAAATCCACCGGTTCAAACAACATCTCCGCCCGCGATCCGGCGGAGCTGCCCTTGCTCGGTCCGTCCGATGCCGCTCACGTGCTGACCGCGTATTTCGACTACCAATGCGCCGCCTGCCGCACGCTGGCGGGGCACTTGGCGGCGCTGATGGAGAAACATCCGCGCACGGTTGCGGTGCGGCTCGTTCCGGTGCCGATGGAGCGTCGTTGCAATCCCGCTGCTCCTGCCACCGCGCAGCGCCCGGGAAGTTGTGAAATCGCCGCAATCGCCCTCGCCGTCTGGAAGCGTTCGCCGGATCGCTTCGCGGATTTCCACGGTGCGTTGCTGGCCGATCCCTCCGCTCACGCCGCCCGCCGTTTCGTCCTCACGTTGGTGGAACCCGGGGAATTGGCCGTCATCACCGATGACCCGCGGATAGAGGAGGCAATTCGCTCCAACGTGCACGACTGGCGCGGCATGGCGCGGTCAAACCCGCAACTCCCGAAACTGTTGTTGAGTGCCGGCCGCGTGCTTCACGGCTCGCCACCGGGTGAAGAGACGTTCATCGAGCTGATGGAACGTGAACTCGGGCTCTGAGCCACGCGCGTTTTCCCACGGGTCAGAATCCGCGGCGGTAGCGGTGGATGCCCTCGGCCACGGCGCGGGCGATGGACTCGCGGTAGTCGCCGGATTTCATCCGCTCGCGTTCCTCTTCATTGCTCACGAATCCGCCTTCCACCAGGATGGCCGGATGGGCGGAATTGCGGATCACATAGTAGCGCGCGAACTTCGCGTTGCGATCCACCGTGCGGGTGTGCCGGACCAGACTGCGCTGCACGAAGTGGGCGAGTTGTTGGCCTTCGCGGCAGTGGTAGAAGGTTTCCAATCCGGTGACGTGCTGCTTCCACGTGTAGTTGTAATGGATGCTCACGAAGATGGCGTTCTTGTGGCTGTTGCCGATGGCCACCCGCCGGGGCAGGGAGACGAAATAATCGCTGCGGCGCGTCATCACTGTCTTGTAGCCCATCTGCTTGAGCCGGTTTTCGAGCCGCACGGCGGTGTCCAGGGCCAGGTGCTTTTCGTAAACCTTGCCCCATTGTCCGCCGTTGTCATGGCCGCCGTGACCGGCATCGATCACCACGGTTCGGAAATTTGCGGCCCACGCGCTGGATCCCATCACGCATGCCGCACAAAACACGAATAGACGCAGGATGTGGTTCATGGAATTGTGGTGGTCGAAAAGTTGTTAAGAAACATTGATATTTTAAGGAATTTGTAAAGATGAATCGTCTGCCTGTTCTTGGAAAATGCGGTTTTAACGAGGAGGCGGGGTCAGTAGGGGATGGCGGGTCTCTCGGAGGCCTTGCGGGTGGCGGCGCGGCGCTCGGCCTCGGCCTTGGGATCGTAGGGGATGCTGTTGACCACTTGCACCGAGCCGTCGGCGAGGGTGATGAGCTTGGGATCGCCCTGCGGCGGCCGGCGGTGGATCTGCCGGTTGACGAGGCGTCCGTCGGTATCGACCACGCAATGGACCCACATCGTCGGGGTGGCGAGGAACATGACGTGCATGCGTTGCTGGCGATCCACGGTGACCAGCGGTTTGCGCAGCGTGAGGATTTCCCCGAGCGGGAAGGTGCGGACGTATTGGCCGGTTTTGCCGTCCACGATCTGTGTGAAGAGGCGGATTTTTGAATCGCCTGCGAACTGGATCAGCCGGAACTCGCGGGTGTTGCCTCCGCGCACGCCGACTTTCTGGGACCAGTAAGGACGGCTGTTGATCTGGCTGAAAAACGCGCGGTTGGTGGACGTGCCATCGATCGTTTGTCCGGGAATCTTGACCACGCCTGTCACGGTGAAATTGCCCGGATCGTGGAGCAGGAAATGTTCGGAAAGGTCCACTTCGCGCGCCATCGTCTGGCCGGCGGCGATTTTCATCGGACCGAAGAGAGGCCGCTTGCGGATATTGACCGGACTGCCGTCCGAGCGCTTGATCATGAAGTCGAGCCACTGGTAGCGGCCGTCGCTGTGCAGCGTCAGATCAAGGCCCGAGTGATTGGTGATGGTCACCACGGCGATCACTGGTTCGCCGGTGAGATGGCTTTTCTTCGGGATTTTCAGTGATGCGGCGAGCTGCGCATGAGCCGGCAGTGCTGTGAGTGATATCGCGGCGGCGAACAATGCTGGCATCCAATGGCTCATGGCCCGCAGGACTAAACCACGATCACGGGCGCGTCAACCTAACGGACGAAACGGGTTTCCCGGCATCGGCGGCGGTCTCGATTTCTGCTTGGACCGCGGCGCGGCGGCCCGCCATGGTTCCGCGCATGAAGCTGAAATCCGCGCGCTTGTTTGCCTTGGCGATAATTTCCTGTACCGCCGTCTTCGCCGACGAGCCGCCGCCCGTGGAACGGGCGATTCCGGATGCGGTGAAATCACTGGCCGCACCGCCCGCTGCCGGGGTTGCGCCGGGAGGGAGGCGTATTGCGGTGAGCGCCGCCACCGAGGCAGCCCAGCATCACTTCAATTTGGGCATGGCCTATCTCAACGCCGGCTGGGATTTCGAGGCCAGCCGGCATTTCGCCGCCGCCATGACCGAAGACCCGGATTGCCTGCTCGCCCACTGGGGCATGGTGCTGTGCCTGATTGATCCCGGCCCGGAAACGCTCGCCGCGCGCGACGCCGCCTTGGAACGCCTGCTCGTTCTGGTGGAAAACGGTGCGGGAACCGAACTCGAGCGCGGCTACGCTTACGGGCTCATCAAATACATCCAGGAGGGGCCGGCCGCTGCGGCGGAAGCCTACGGCAAGGTATCCGCCCGTTTTCCCAACGAGCTGCAGGCAGCCCTGCTGGCCACCTTGTTCGGCCGTGGCGGATTCGATCCCGAGGGCAACCCGAATCCGACTCAGGAAAGCTCCGAGAATGCCCTGCGTGCCCTGATGGCCAAACATCCCGGCAATCCGGTTCCGCAGCACGCGCTGCTCTTCATTCGCGCCGAGGGTGCGATGAGCGGCGAGTTTCTGGCGATCGCCCGCGGCCTCGCCTTGCAGTGGCCGGACTTCCCACCTTACCAGCACATGCTCGGTCACTACGAATGGCGTGCCGGCAATCACGCCCAGGCCAACGCGGCGTTCGGCCTTGCCGCCGCGCTCTATCGGAAGTGGATGGACGCGCAGGACGTCGGCTTCGCCGATTGTCCGGAGTGGTTGAAGTCGCGCTGCTATCAGATCGTGGTCCTGCACTCGATGGGTGAAACCGAGGCCGCCCTCGCCGCCGCCGGGGAACTGGCTGCCATCGCGCTCGATCCCGAGCGCCCCGCATCTCGCGGCAACCGCTTTCTCATGTGGGAAGCGAAAACCCTCCCCGCACGCCTCATGATGTGCCAAGCCAAAGGCAACGCCCGCAAAGCCGCCGCCACCCTGCCCAAGCCCGCGGATCTCGCTCCTTTCCGCGACCACTCGCTCGCCTACCTCTGGATCGACGGCCTGCGGCTGTTGCTCGAAGTGCGGGGTCTGCTCGACGATGGCAAGCCCGATGCCGCACGCGAGGCACAGAACGCCCTTGTCCATCACGGCGAACTCATGGCCCGCACCCGCAATGCCGCCCAATCCGGCGGCGAAATCTCGCCATGGTCGCGCGCCTTCCGCGGCATGGAAATCCTCGCCAGCGAACTGCGCGGCGACATCGCGCTCGCCGGCGGCGACGCCATCCGGGCTTCCGCCTTCAACTGGTTCAGCGCCGCCGCCGACCGCCAATCGCCCGCGTCGCTGCTCATGCCACCCGCCGTGCTCACCCCGATGGCCGGCCGCCTCGGCGATTTCCTGCTCGCCGAAAAAAAACCTGCCGAAGCCATCGACGCCTATCGGCGCGCCCTCAACTTGCTTCCCAACAACCTTGACTTGCTGACCTCCCTCGAACGCGCCCTCCGCCAAGCCGACCGCATCGAAGAAGCCACCGAAACCACCCGCCAAATCGAAGCCCTCAAAGCCGTAAATTGAGCGTATTTTTATCCACAAATCACTAACTGCCAACGTTTACGGGAAAAATGTCTCACCTGAGAAATTTTTTGCATAGGGGAGCGGAGTGGGTGGGCTTGCGGCTGAACATCGGCGTTCGCAAAAATGGTGCGCCGGGCCCAAAAAGATGGCCGCCGGAGGGTCCCTCCTCCGGCGGCCGGAGTTATCTGACCCACATCCACACCCATGGATTTCGGCAGACAACCTTGCTGTTACACCCTTACAAGAAGCGGCGGTTTCCCACCGCTTACGTTGGAGTCAGACATTAAAGTTTTACCAACGTTCAAAGAATTTTAAAATTTTTTCTAACGGCGAGATTCCCCGAACTTGGCACTTGGAAAGCGGCGGCTCATTTCCAAGCTTCCGGCCATGCCGCACAGCCACATCGATGTCCGCTACGTCGCCAATCTCGCCCGTTTGGAATTGACCGACGAGGAGGTGGCAACGTTCCAGCCGCAGCTAGAGGCGATCCTGCGCCACGTGGATGCCATCTCGGGACTGGACATCGATGGCATCGATCCCACGGCGCATCCGGCACCGGTGTTCGGGCGGATGCGGGACGACATGCCCCATGAAAGCCTGCCAGCCGGGGCGGTGTTGCAAAACGCACCCGACCATGCCCAGGGCCAGATCCGCGTGCCGAAGGTCGTGGCCGATGCCTGAACTGGGAAAAATTTCATATTACAAATTCATGACGATTTCCGAACTGCGTCGGCAATTCCAAGCTGGGGAAA
>DATISV010000370.1:0-1564 GCA_035468505.1 Luteolibacter sp.
CCGCACGGCCATCGCGGCGGGGAGGGTTTGGTCGGCGACCTGGCGTTCGATTTCCGGCAGCATCGAGCGCACTTTGGCATCACGGAACAACCGGTTGCGCAATTCATCCGCGATCATCGCGTGCATCCATTCGATCGATTGATGCCTGCGCCGTTCATCGAGCACGCCGGATTCGCGGGTGGTGGCGGCGAAGTCCTCGATGGTCTTCCACAACGCGGCGAGCGATTCCGGCTCGAATGCCGAGCAGGTCACGCAGCGGGTTTTCCAGCCGCTCGTCGCCGGGTGGAGGAAATGCAGCACGCGGCTGAATTCGGTGCGGGTGAGTTTGGCGCGCTGGAGGTTGTCTCCATCGGCCTTGTTGATGGCGAGCAGGTCGGCGATCTCGATGACGCCCTTTTTCATGCCCTGCAATTCATCGCCGGCACCGGCGATCAGTATGAGCAGGAAAAAATCGACCATCGAGCGCACGGTGATTTCGTTTTGTCCGACGCCGACGGTTTCGACGAGGATCACATCGAAACCGGCGGCTTCGCAGAGCAGCATCGTTTCGCGCGATTTGCGGGCGACGCCACCGAGCGAGCCGCCGCTGGGCGACGGGCGGATGTAGGCGTTCGGCTCGCGGACGAGGTTCTGCATGCGGGTTTTGTCACCGAGAATGCTGCCGCCGGAAATGCTGCTGCTGGGGTCCACGGCGAGCACGGCGACGCGGTGGCCGGCGGCGCAGAGCTGGCAGCCGAGCGATTCGATGAGCGTGCTTTTCCCCGCGCCGGGCACGCCGGTGATGCCGACGCGGATCGACTTCCCGGTGTGCGGCAGAAGTTTCTCTAACAACTCCTGCGCCTGCGCCTCGTGCGCCGGGTGGTGGCTTTCCACCAGCGTGATGGCGCGCGAAAGGATGGCTGTGTCGCCGGAGAGCACGCCGCGCTCGTAATCGTCGAGCGCGAGCTTGCGGCGCTTGGTCGGTTTGCGCGTGCCGACGAACGCGCCGCCATCCACGCCGGGCATCACGCGGCAGGCGAAGTGCGGGTCGTTTTCCGCGCCTTCGGGCACCCAGTCCGGCGAGTGATGCGGTTTCTTCATGTGGTTAGATAATCCATCGCATCGCGCGCGCGGTGGATGGCGAGGGAAAAATGACCTTCATCGGGATCGACGTCGAGCCGCGCGTGCGGAATGCCGGAAACGAATTCGCGGACCATCCCGGCACCGATGTTGCGGTCCATGCCACCGTGCCAATAGCGGATCGGCTTGGCGATGTTTCCGAGCGGCAGATTCCAGCGTTGCAGATAGATATCGGCATCTTCCATCACGCCGCGACCGCCTTGGCGCACGCCTTCGGCGAAACTCATGGCCAGCACGCGCTGCGCTTCCGGATGAGTTAGCAGCAACTCGCGGTCGGCCAGCGGCAGCGTTTTCAAAATCCATGAAACCGGCGGCTCGTCCGGCGCGCCGGTCGCGATGCGCGCGGCGAGTTTCAGTGGCGGCGTGAAACAGGCACGCGGCAGATGCCGCAGCGGAATCAAAAGCTGATAGATCGGATGCAACCCACGCCGTTGTCCGTCGGCCA
>DATISV010000371.1:0-5997 GCA_035468505.1 Luteolibacter sp.
TGTGCGCCACCGCGGGAAACCGCAGCGCGATATCTTCCTCGCCGTGGAGGCCTCCGCCCGCGAGGAAACCTCCCGCCTGCATGCCGGCATCGGCGTGCTCGACATCGTCATCACCGTCGCACCGCTGTTGGGACTGCTCGGCACCGCCTCCGGCCTGGTCGCCATTTTCAAAGGCTTGAGCGACGCGGACAACCACCTCGCCATCGCGCGCGGCATCGCCATGGCGCTCAACACCACCATCTTCGGCCTGGCCATTGCGGTGCCCTGTGTGGTCGCGCACGGCTATTTCACCCGCCGCATCGAAGTTTTCACCGCGCGGCTCGAATCATTGCTCGCCGATCTGGCCCAAGTCTGCCAACGCCCCGCCAACCGCGGCTGACGCGCCATGCATTTCCACCGCATCACCCGCAAGCGCGCCGAGGTGCCGATCGTTCCGATGATCGACATCCTGTTCATCCTGCTCGTGTTTTTCATCGTCTCGACCACCTTCAAGAAGCCGCGGGAAATCCTCCGCATCGAGCTGCCGACTGTGCGCGAGGTGCCGTCCGACACGGTGACCGACACCCGCTCGGTGATCGCCGTGGACGCGCTGGGCAACATCACGCTCGATTCGCTCAAGGTGCCGGAGGGCTTGTTGCAATCCTATCTCGCCGCCTATCAGAAACAGAATCCCGGCCGCAAACTGGAGCTTGAAGCCGACCGCAAGGTGCCGCTCGAGCGCCTGCTGGAAGTCTGGGACGCGCTCACCAAGGCGGGCATCCCGATCAAGGAGGTGCCGGCAAGGATCAAGGTGCCGGCGGAGGAAGTAGAGTGAACGAACTCACCGCACCACCTCGGTGCCGATGCCGCCGTCGGTGAAGATTTCCATGAGCAGGGCGTGGGGCTGGCGGCCGTCCACGAAGTGGACCTTGCGCACGCCGGCGTTGAGGGCGTCCACGGCGCTGCGGATCTTGGGGATCATGCCGCCGGAAATGGTGCCGTCGGCGATGAGGCCCTCCGCCTCCGTGCGGGTGACGGACTGGATGAGCGAAGTCGGGTCACTGGCATCGGCGAGCAGGCCGGGAACATCGGAGAGATAGACGAGTTTCGCGACGCGCAGTTCCTTGGCGAGGGCGGCGGCGGCAAGGTCGGCATTGATGTTGAGCGGGCGGCCGGTGGCGAGTTCGGCGGCGAGCGGGGAAATGACCGGCACGATGCCGGCCTGGCTGGCGGCGTTCATGTGGACCATGTGGCAGCCGACCACTTCGCCGACGCGGCCGAGGTCCACGGAGTTTCCGGCGGCGTCCCTGACGCGCATTTTCTCGCCAATGAAGACATCGCTTCCGGGGATGCCGACGGCCTTGCCGCCGAAGTCGCGGATCATGCGCACCAGGCCGGGGTTGATTTCCTCGGACAGCACGCGGGCGACGATGTCGATCGCCTCGTTGCTGGTGACGCGCAGGCCGCCGTGGAATTCCGCCTTGAGGCCAGCCTTTTCCATGGCGGCGGAAATAGCCTTGCCGCCGCCGTGCACGACGATCGGGTTGATGCAGGCAACTTCTATGAAAACGATGTCGCGCATCACCTTGGCGACGAGGTCGGGGTTCTCCATGGCGGAGCCGCCCATCTTGATGAGGAAGGTCTTGCCGCGGAAGGCCTGGAGATAGGGCAGGGCCTCGATGAGTGCGTTGGCTTTATCCAGCGGTTGCATGGCGGGTCAGGTTAAGGGCGCTCGCGTGAGATGATCACTCAAAAACGGCATCTCATTTTCCCGCATCCAGCGCGCGGGCGAGCGCCTGGCGCAGCGCGGGGTCGCTAAGGTTGCCGAGGTGGCCGCCGCCGGGCAGCCAGGTGATGCGGTCTCCGAAGGTGCGGTCGAGCCATTTCCGGTCGGCGGCGGAGAGGAGGAAGTCGTTGCGGTTTTCGATGATCCGCACGTCGCTGTGACGGCGGAGGGCGCTGCCGAGGTGTTGCAGGTCGGTGGCCTGATCGAGCGAGACTTCGGAAATCCCGCGCTGCTTTTCCGCCGGGCGTAGCCAGTCGTGGTGATATTCGTCGAAGCGGATATCCATGAGCTGGTCGTAGATCGGCTCGCGCCGCCAGGTGGAGCCTTCGTCACAGAGCCCGTCGCAAAGGCCGCGTTGCTGCAAACTGAAGATGGCGTCCCTGAGCACGCGCCGGAAGCTGTAGCCGACGAGGAACTTGGATTCATTGGCATCGAAGGGAGCCACGCCGGAAGGGGGGCCGCCGTCGAAAATGGCGACCGCCTTGTGGAAGACCTTGTCGATCCGCTGCTCGCGCTCGTCTTCCGGCCAACGGTTCGGCACGTCGGCGTAGTCGTCGAGTGTGGTGTAGGCGTGAGGCAGGTCCACCGGCGTCTGGATGGCCACGTAGCGGTCGAACTGAACCGAGCCGGCGGCGTGGCGGTCCTCGGTGCCGGCGAGCTGCATGGCCATGAAGCCGCCGAGCGAGAAGCCGGCGAGCGTGCGGCGGGTGACGCGGTCGGGGAACTTACGCTGGATCGAGGCGTCCACGGCGGTCCACGCCGCGAGCATGTCGGCGCGGTCCCAGACGGGATTTCCCGGCATCGGGGCGGTGGAGGCGTGCTCCATGAATTCCGGGTGGAACACGCCGGAAATAGTGGCCACCGAGAAGCCCATGCGGTGGATCGCCTCGGCCAGCACGAGGGTGTTCGACGAAAGGCGGTGCGATCCCACGCCCGGTGCGAGATAAACGATGGGCGCGGGTTTATCCTGCATCCACAGGCTGTAGGGAAGATGCTCGCCGGTCGCGGAAATACGCGCCTTACCGGTGCGCGAATGGTGCACGAACAAGGGATCCTGCAAGCGCGCGAGTGCCGCGTTCAGGCTATCCAGCGTGGCGGGATCGGGCGGGACTTCCAGCGTCCAATCCGGCGGGGTGGTTCGCGCCAGATAGGGCCCCGCCTGTTTTCCCAGTGAATAGGAGTCCGCCTCGCTGCGGAACATCGCGGCCGCGGACGGCGCGATCTCGGACAGCCGGTCAAAACGGGTGGCGTGGCCCACAGCGGCGAGATCCGCGATGTAGTTCGACGGGTCCGCGGCGATGTCAAACAAGCTGGCCAGCGCGTGGACTTCGTCGCTGGGTCCGAGGGCCGGCAGCACCAGATAGGTCGTGGGCCGCATGCCCCAGTGGCGGAAGGTCTGGTTGAAGTCCGCCTTGCTGCCGGGCAGGTCCATTTTTCCGGCCACATCGAAGGCGCCGCCGATGCCGATGGTGGAATTGGTGAGAAACCTCACCGACTCGCGCCCGGAATCCTCCCAGCGGCCTTGCAGGACCTGGTTGACCACGCGCGCCGGTCCGCCGAGATTCTTACGGACATTGCCCACCGATTTCCGCACGGAGCCGGGCACCAGGGAAACGTAGGCGGCGCTGAGCGGATCGAGCACACCCAGAACCAAGGCACGGTTGAGTTGCCAGGTCGCCCGGTTCGCGGGTTCGAGCGGATCTTCGAGCGGACGCTCTGCCAGCGGGGTGGCCGGCTGCGTTTCGGGAGCCTGCACGCCCGCACAGGACCAGAACGCGAGCGCAATGGCGGGGACGGCGGCTTTGCGGGTGAATGGGTGGATCATCTTGGCGGACGCTGCGTTTACGACAGATCATGCGACACCGCAACCGCCAATCGTCGTGCGTCAACGTGGTCATTCCCTAGCTTGCCAAGCCATCGCTCGCGGCTACCTTGCGCGCGCCATGAGCCTGCCCGCCGATCTGGAGCCCGCCGTCCGCGACCCGCGGAAACTCCGCCGCACCGCGTGGATCCTTGTTGGCATCATGGTGCTCGGCGGCACGCTGGTTTACACCGCCTACGAAAAATGGGCCGCCCGCCAGACCACGGACACGCGGCCGAATTTCCTCTATCAGATCCGCAAGCAGCACGACCTGCGGGTGCTCCGGCAGGACGGGAAAACCGTCGATCTGTTCGACCCCCGCGGCGGCGTGTGGATGGCACATGCCATGGCTCTCTCGCAGCCGGAGACCTCGCGGCTCAGCATGGAGGTGATGAAGCGCGTGGCGGAAAAACACGCCGGCAACGAAGACCTCAAGCTCGTCTCGCTGGTGGTGGACGCGCCCGCGCCGGAAACCGTGGCCACCACGCTCGCCGCACGCGCGGAGGAAATGGAGATGAAGCTGCCGCAATGGTGGCTCTGCGCCACCGATCCGGCCACCACCCACAAGTTCATCAAAAACCAGCTCAAGGCCGCCATTTTCCCGCATCAGGAGAACGGCCAATGGAACTACGACACCTCCATCATCCTGATCGACCGCGGCGGCCACATCCGCCGCGCCGTGGTGCCCAGTCGCAAGGGCGGCGCGCCCTACATCGCCGGCTTCGACTTCGACCAGGCCGCCAAGTGGGACGAAGAGGGAACCCTCACCGGCACCGAACGCAGCAACGTCGAGGAACTCGAACGGTTGCTCAACGCCACCATCGACACTCTGTTAGAAGAACCCCCGACCGAACGATGAAACGCACCACCACCATCGCATTGTTCTATTCCGGCATCGCCTTGCTTTGCGCCGTCATTCTCGGCATCGCGTTTTACCTCCGCTCGCGGCTGCCCGAGCCGGAACTCCCCGTGATCGTGGATGCCGGCCGCAGCCAGACCGGCGATTGGTTCGAGATCGGCAAGGACCTGGAAGCCGTCAACCAGAACGGCGAGACCGTGAAACTCTCCGACCTCCGCGGCAAGGTGTGGATCGTCGCCGAGTTCTTCGCCGTCTGCCCGCACTGCGCGGTGCGCAACGGCCGGGAGCTGCGCGAAATTTACGACAAGTTCCGCGACCACCCGGACTTTCATGTCGTCTGCATCACCGTGGACCCCGAACAGGACGACCAGGAGAAACTCTCCGACTACGCCAAGGCGCTCGGTGCCGATGCCAATGACTGGTGGTTTCTCAACGCCGGCGACATGAAGGCCACCCACGCATATCTGGAAAACGAGCTGAAATTCTTCGGCATTCGCGAACGCAGCGACCCGGCGGACATCGAGGCGAACGGCCGCTTCGCCCACGATCTTGGCATCCTGCTGGTGGATCGCGAGTGGAAGGTTATCGGCAAGTGGCCGCTCGCCGATGCCCGCAGCGAGGAAGCCCGCCAGCGCGATCCCGGACTCTACGAGCGCCTGAAAAGCGAACTCTATCAGCGCATCGAGGCCGAACTTGAGAAAAACGAAACCCCCGGCATCTGATGCACGACGAACGCGCCGCCTGGCTGGCCCGCCCGCCGCGGGACGAACTCGCAAACAAACTCCGTGTCGCCGCGTGGATTCTAACAGCAGCGATCCTGGTGCTGGTGGGGCTGATGCGGCGCATCAAGATCCCGCTGCCGGAGGGAGTGAGCCTGTCGTTCCTGCCGCCGTTCCACGCCGCGGTGAACGCGCTTGCCGCGGTGGTGCTCGTCATCGCGTTCATCGCCGTGGTGAAAGGCCGCATCACGCTGCACCGGCGCATGATCCTCACGGCCATGGGTTTGTCCGTGCTCTTCCTGCTGAGCTACGTCGCCTACCACTTCACCAGCCACGAGGTGAAATTCGGCGATGCGAATCTCGACGGCGTGGTCGATGCCGCCGAGCGCGCCGCCGTGGGCTCCACCCGCACGGTTTACCTGCTGCTGCTCGTCAGCCACATCGTGCTGGCCGGCGTGAGCCTGCCGTTCATCCTCTTCACCTTCATCGCAGGCTGGACGAATCAATTCGCCAAACACCGCCGCCTCGCCCGCTGGGTCTTCCCGGTGTGGCTCTACGTCGCCGTCACCGGCCCGGTCTGCTACTGGATGCTCCGGCCGTATTACCCGTGACTCACCGGCGGCGGCGGCGCAACAGCAGCAGGCCGCCCAGCAGCATCGTGAGCGCCGATCCCGGTTCGGGAATCACATTCACGAAAGAAGCCGAGTCCTCGCCGAAGCGGCCGATTTCCTGCACGTGCAGCGCGATCCGGAAATCGCCCGATACCACACTGGCCAGCACCTGCTCGTAGGTC
>DATISV010000372.1:0-6932 GCA_035468505.1 Luteolibacter sp.
GGCACGCGCGGGAACCGCTAGAAAATCGCGGTAGCAGGTCCGGATTTCCGTGCTGTAACCCTCGGGAAAATCCTCGCCCAGACCCTCCGCCGCCGATGCCAATGCGGGATCGGCTATTTCCATTTCCAGCCACCGCAATCCACCGTCGCCCGAATCCACCGCGCGCTCCAGCCACCCGCCATTGCGCCGGACGAGCAAGTGACATGGCAGCGCGTCGAGCACCTCGTTGCCGTATGCGATGCCGGGGAGCGGGTCGTTTTCCAGAGTTCCGGTATCAGGCAGAATCCGGCAACAGTCGGCGAACTCGCGGAGTTTCTCCGTCTGGCAATCGCGCAGGGCCGCGAGCGGTTCGGCAATGACATATTCCAGCGCGTCGGACGCGCCGGCACCGAGATCGCGCAGTTCGCCCAGCACATCGGCAGCCAGCGAGCCGTCGTGTGCGCCGCACTCGACGATCCGCCAACGCGGCGGCATTCCCGCTTCACGCCAAAACGCGAGAAACCGCCGCGCCAGCAATTTCCCGAAAAGCGGCCCCACGCTCACACTGGTGAAAAAATCCCCCGCCCCACCGACCTGGCGGGTGCCGCGCGCGTAATAGCCCTGTTCCGGGTCATAGAGTGCCGCCGCCATGAAATCAGGAAACCGCAGCGGTCCGCCAGACGCGATCCGCGCCCGCAGAATCTCCTGCAACGATGGGGTTGCCGCGGGGGTATTCATGCGATAGTCGTGCCTCGCAGCATTTTCCGGCGGGCACGCCGGGCAATCGATTCCAAGCATGGCAGCCGCGCGAGACAGCAACCGCAGAAAGACCACCCGCAAGGCCTTCTACAAGCGCAAACGGCTGTGGTTCACGCTGTTCCTGCTGGCCGCCGCGTCGGCATTCGTCGGCTGGACGCTCATCGAGCGCGAGACCCGCGAATACCGCGAGCGCGCCGCCACCTACGATCTCGACCGCATCAACGACTTGGAAATCCCCAGCCTGATCCTCGACCGCAACGGCAGGGAAATCGGCCGGATTTTCGTCCAGAACCGCAGCGTGATTTCCATCGATGAAGTGCCCGAAATCTTCATCGACGCCCTGCGCGCCGGCGAAGACCAGCGGTTCAAAACCCACCGCGGCGTGGATTTCATCGGCGTCGCACGCGCCGCATGGCTCAACTGGAAAGCTGGCGAAACCACCCAGGGTGCCAGCACCATCACCCAGCAGCTCGCCCGCAACGCCTACGACCTGGAAGGCGAACGCAAACAGCGCGGTGAATCCGGGCTTCAACGCAAGATCGTCGAGGCCTTCCTCGCCCATCGCATCGAACAACGCTACTCGAAGCCCCAAATCCTCGAGTTCTATCTGAACCGCATCTACTTCGGCAGCGGTTATTACGGTATCCGTTCCGCCTCGCTGGGATACTTCGGCAAGGAACCCAGGGACCTGAATGCGCTGGAAAGCGCGGCCATCGTCGGCTGCATCAAGAACCCCACCCCTCTCTCGCCCCTCGTCAACGAACCCGCCAACCGCCATTCGCGCAACCTCGTCCTCGGCCGCATGGCCGATCTCGGCGCGATCTCGAAGCGCGAATCGCGCCGCCTGATGGAGGCTCCGCTGAAACTCAACCCCAAGCCGCTGCGACGCGGCACCTCGCACCTTTACGAACGCATCGCCGATCAGGTGAACGAACAACTCGGCGAGGACGCGCTGGCCGCCGGTGGATTCACCATCCACACCACGATCCTCGGCGAGGCACAGGACGCGGCGCAACAAAGCTTGTTGAAGAGTCTCGACCGCGCCGAGTCCCATCCGGGCTACACGCGCCAGAAATACGCCGAGTACCAAGGCGAGCGCGGCAGTTTCGCCCCACCCGAATACCTGCAGGGCGCGGTGCTGATGGTGGACAACCTCAGTGGCGAGATTCTCGCCTACGTCGGCGGCCGCGACTACGCGCAGGCACCCTACGATTTCATCGAAATGGGCAAGCGCCCGCTCGGCACCGCGTTTTTCCCCTTCATCTACGCCGCCGGCCTGGACCGCGGGCTCACGCCGGCCACCATCGTCGAAGACGAGCCGATGGACAACCGCTCGGTGATGATCGGCGGACGCGAGGGCATTCTCGGCGAATGGGGCATGGAAGTGGAATCGCCCGTTTACGAAGGACCGGTCACCGCCCGCAAGGCGCTCGAACATTCCAAGATCGCCGCCACAGTGCGGTTCATGGAGCAAACCGGCCTGCGGCGCGTGGTGGACACCGCCGTCGATTTCGGACTGCCGCTGGAAAACGCCGAGTTGCTGCGCCGCATCGCGGTGGGATTCGAGGAAGTCACTCTCAAGCAGGCGGTGCGCGCCATCACCGCGTTCTCGTCCGGCGGCCGGCTCGGCCCGGAAAACCTTCAACTGCTGGACCGCGTCGAAGATCCATCCGGGCGCACCGTTTACCGCCGCAAGCGCCCGCCGATCGAGCGCAAGCCAATCATCGACCCCGCGACCGCCTGGCAGGTTCACAGCATGATGGCCGGCTCGCTCTACCGCGGCAGCAGCAAGGGAGCGCTCGAAGGGCTCGTTGAAAAACCGTTCCATGGTGCCGGCAAAGGTGGCAGCACCCATGACTTCAACGATTGCTGGTTTCTCGGCTACAACTCGCGCGTCACCTGCGGCGTCTGGACCGGTTTCCTCAGCGCCGGCAGCGAGCCGATCTATCCCGGCGCATTCAGTCGCGACCTCGCTCTGCCCGTCTGGCAGGCCGCCATGAATGCCGCCACGCCGTCGTTCGGCGGTGGCGGAATCACCCCGCCGCCCAATATTCTCCAACTGCCGGTGTGCGAGGTTTCCGGCCAGCGCGCCACCCAGTATTGCCAACAATACGTCGAGGACCCGGCCACCGGCGTGGTCCAATCGCGCGGCACCGCGGTGAACGAATACTTCCGCGCCGGCACCGAGCGGCTCGCATTCTGCGCCGTGCACTCGGGCCTCGGCGGCGATGCCAGCATGCTCGACGCCGCCGCGCTCGGACTGCCCTCTCTCGATGTGGTCCCGGTGCAGCCCACCGAATCCGTGCTGCTGGGCGACGATCCCTACCACACCGAACTGCCCAGCTTCGCCAACACCTCCGGCTCGTCCGGCTGGTCGCGCCGCCGCACCAACGTGCTCGACAGCCTCGACCTCGGCGAAATCGAGGAAAACATCCCGCTGCGCCGGCCCGGAAGGCTGGAAATCCACGACGAGTGAGCGCCCGGGAGCGCCGAGCCCCAGCTCGGCGCGGATCAATCCTCGATCACGATCCCCTTCGGATCCCAGTCGATCTTCGGCAGCTTCAGGTCCAGCGAGCGCATGGTATCCACCATGATGCGCGCCACGCACAGGTTGCGGTACCACTTGCGGTCGGCGGGGACCACATACCAGGGCGCATGGCCGGCGGTGGTTTTGGAAATGAGATCCTCGTAGGCTGTTAGAAACTCATCCCAGCGGGCGCGGTCCTTGAGATCGTCGGGATTGAATTTCCAGTGTTTGTTGGGATTCGAAAGCCGGGCTTCGAGCCGCTCTTTCTGCTCCGCCTTCGAAATGTGGAGGAAGATTTTGACGATGGTGGTGCCTTCGTCGGCGAGCATGCGCTCGAAGTCGATGATATGTTTCTGCCGGCGTTTCCACACCTCGTCGGGAAATATTTTCTTCACCCTCACCGCGATGACGTCCTCGTAATGGCTGCGGTTGAAAATGACGAGCTGCCCGCGCGGCGGCACCTTGGCGTGGACCCGCCACAGGAAATCGTGGGCCAGTTCCTCATCGGTCGGTTTCTTGAACGAACGGACGTGGATGCCCTGCGGATCGATGTGCGAGAAGACGTGCTTGATGCAGCCGTCCTTGCCGCCGGTGTCCATCGCCTGCATCACCACCAGGATCTTGTGCTTGTTCTGCGCGTAGAGCATTTTCTGCATGTCTCGCAGCGCGTCCTGCAGTTCGCGGAACTGGCCGTCGTATTCGGATTTATCCTTGCCGGAAAAGAGGGTTTTCTCGTCGGGATCGATCTCGCCCAGATTCACCCGCGTTCCGGGTTTCACCAGGTATCTGTCGAGGGCTCCTTGCACTGGCATGGACCGCTTATCCGCGCACCGGCCCGCCGTGACAAGCCCCGACTGCCCGGCGATGCCGCGGATTGGGGATTGATCGCGGGCGGCTCCCGCGCAACATGTCGCGCGATGCCGCGCGCCCGCAGAAAAACTCCGGAAAAAACCGATGGGAGCACTCTCGAAACGGCGCTGCACATCGGCGCGGGCTCGGTCTCGATGATGATCGCGGAGCGGAATGCGGCCGGGACGCTCACACCCATCGATTTCCTCGAACAGCCGGCACCGCTGGCGCGCGATATTTTCCGCCTTGGAAACGTGAACCCGGACACCACCGAGCGGGTGGTTTCCATCATCCGCGGATTCCAGAAATCGCTCGCCGAACTCGGCATCGATCCCCACGGCCTGACGCGTGCCGCTGCCACCAACATCCTGAGCGAGGCGCGCAACCACGAGACCTTCATCAACCGCATCCGCATCGCCTGCGGACTCAAGGTGGCGGCCATCGACGACGGCGAAATGACGCGCCTGATCTATCTGAAAACCCGCCGCCGCCTGCGCCACCTGCCCGCGATGCGGCGGGACACCTCGCTGGTAGTGCACGTCGGTCCCGGCAACACGCGGGCGCTGCTTTTCGAAAACGGCCGCATCACCCGCTACACCAGCTACAGGCTCGGCACCCACCGCACGCGCGAAGCCGTGGAGGCATCGCACACCGAGGGCGCGGCACTGTTGCGCCTGATCCGCGAGCACGCCTACGGCAATCTCGCGCAGATCCGCTTCGATTACTCGGATGTGAAAATCAGCGGGCTCGTCTGCATCGGTTACGAAATCCAGTCGGTGGCCACCTCGTTGATCCGAGATGGCATCAACTGCCCGGCCGCCGCGCTGCGCGATTTCACCGCCCGCGCCGCCGGACTGAGCGATGTGGAACTGGTGAAACAATACCAACTCGACTATCAGACGGCCGAGGCCCTGCTGCCCGCGCTCGAAATCAACCTCGCCGTGGCGGAAACGCTCAAGCTCGACGCCGTCCACATCCCCGCCAGCGAATACGAACAGGGACTGCTCCACGACCTGCTCGTCTCGCGCGAAATCGGCGGTGCGTTCCACGAGGACGTGCTGCGCTCGGCGCGCATCCTCGCCAAACGCTACCAGTCCGATCCCAGCCACGGCGAGCACGTCGGCAACATCTGCGCGAGGTTTTTCGACGAACTCGCCGACCTTCACCAACTCACCGCCCACGACGGATTGCTCCTGAAAGTAGCCGCCATCCTCCACGAAGTGGGCACCTATGTCAGTCCGCGCGCGCATCACAAACACTCGGAATATCTGATATTGAACTCCGAGGTCTTCGGCCTCGACCGGCTCGACGTGACCATCGTCGGCCAGGTCGCGCGCTACCACCGCCACGCCGTGCCCTCGCTCGACCACCCGGGCTATGCCGCGCTCGGCGTGGACGAGCGCATCCGCGTCTGCAAGCTCGCCGCGCTGCTGCGCGTGGCCGACGCACTCGAACGCACCCACGCCCAGCGAGTCTCGCAGATTGAAATCGTCCGCGAGTCCGGAAAACTCCGCCTGCGCCTTCCCGGCGTGGCTGACGCTCTTGTAGAACGCCTTGCCATGGCCTCGAAAGCCGACCTCTTCGAGCAGGTCTTCGGTCTGGCCGTGGTGATCGAGGATCAATCCTGAAATTTTTCCATCACCATGCAGAAATCCCCCGCCCCGCCTTACATCAACCGCGAGTTGTCATGGTTGGAATTCAACCAGCGCGTGCTCGATCAAGCGCGGCGCGAAGATTTGCCGTTGTTGGAGCGTGTGAAATTCCTGGCGATCACCGCCTCGAACCTCGACGAGTTTTTCCAAGTTCGCATCGGTGGGCTGATGGCCATGCGCCGCACCGGCATCAAGAAGCGCGACGATTCCGGCCTCACGCCCACGCGCAGCCTGGCGATGCTCCGCCAGCGCATCCTGCGCATGATGGAGGAACAATACGCGCTTTTCAACGATGCGCTGGTTCCCGCACTGGCGGACGCGGGCATCCGCCTGCTCGCCACAGATGACGTGAGCATCGAAAAGGCAAGCCAGCTCGCCGCCACCTTCGAGGATCAGATCTTCCCGCTCCTCACCCCGCTGGCGGTGGACGAGGGTGAGGCGCCGCCGGTGATCCCCGCGCTGCAACTCATCGTCGCCTGCCGACTTCACGACTCCGCGGACCAGACCACCCGCCACGCGCTGGTGCCCATCCCTGACAGCCTGCCGCGCCGGATCGGCGTGACCGGAGAGGACGAGGGGCTTTCCTTCATCCTGATCGAAGACCTCGTGGCCATGCACGCCGCGCGGCTTTTCCCCGGGGAAACCGTCACCGCCTCCACCACCTTCCGCATCACCCGCAACAGCGACATCGCCGTGCAGGAGGAGGACACCATCGATCTCGCCGACGAAATGGAGGACGTGCTAACCGCCCGGCGGTTCGCCGACACCGTGCGGCTCGAACTCCGCGCCGACGCGCCGCGCGACCTCGCCGCCATGCTTCGCAAGGTCACCGCCGCCGGACCGCAGGAAATCTATCAGATCGACGGCCCGCCCGGCCTCGCCTCGTTCATGGAACTCGCCTTCCTGCCGGACCATGACCACCTGCGCGATCCCGACTGGCCGGCGCAGACCTCGCCCGCCATCACGCCCGGCTCGACGATGTTCGAGACCATCTCCTCGGGCGACGTGCTGCTGTTCCATCCGTACGAATCGTTCGAACCCGTGCTGCGTCTGTTAGAAGAGGCGGCGGCCGATCCGGACGTGCTCGCGATCAAGCAGGTGCTCTACCGCACCGCGAAGAAATCCCGGGTCATCGACGCGCTCATCAAGGCTGCGGAAAACGGCAA
>DATISV010000373.1:0-2648 GCA_035468505.1 Luteolibacter sp.
GTCATGATGCGGGGCGGCAGCGTGGGGAACACGCCACGCTTCGCCAAGGCCGATCATAGAGAAAATCCCGCGTCGGAAACGACATGCCTCATTTCGCAGTGGTTCGCATTTTCCAGCGGGCGACGCTGCGCAAGCCGTCCAGTTCGAAGCGCATGCCGACTTCGACCGTGTCCACGCGCCGCAACGGCCCGAAGTCGCGGTCCTCCGCTTGGTAGTCCGGCTGCATCGGCCGTTGTGCGGTGCCATAGCGGGTGCTGGCCATAGTGACGCCGTTCCATGTCCATTCGCCGCCGCCGGGATGGAGTGGACGGAATCCGAACCACGCCTTGTGGCGCTCCGCCGCTTCGCCCAACGATTTGGAGCCTGTCAACATCAAGGGATGCAAGTCCGCGATGCCGCTCAATGCCGCCGCCCGCTCGCGTTCCGCGGCGGAGGCAAACAGGGCGGGCAACTGCATGCGGCAGGCGCGCGGACTCAGCGTGATGCCTGCTCCGGGCAAACCGGCATCTTTCACGCCGACGATGCGGAAGGGTGTCGTCAGCGGCATGTTGCGGATCACGAGGAAACGGTCCTGGATATCAATGCCAAGCCGCAGGGAAATCATATCGAAGAAATTGATACGATAGATCCATCCGCCGCGGTCGGTGATCTTGTAGAGATTGCCGTTGATTTCGTCGCCCATCATGCGCGATCTGCCGCCGACGGAGTTGTCGAGCGCGCGGCGGACGGCCTCCGGATCCGTGAGACCCACGCACACCGCGGTCGGGCGCGTGAACATGGAAATGATGCCGGCGATCGCCATCATGTCGTTGTCATTGAACATCGGTCCGAAAGCATGCATTAGCTCGCCACTGCCCATTTCAAGGATCGGATCCGCATCAGCGATGGCCAGATGGACATCGGGCCCCAGCGAGTCGAGAATCGAGCCGTGGATTCCCGCCTGCATCA
The DNA here is from genome assembly GCA_035468505.1 of Luteolibacter sp. Taxonomy (GTDB): domain Bacteria; phylum Verrucomicrobiota; class Verrucomicrobiia; order Verrucomicrobiales; family Akkermansiaceae; genus Luteolibacter. The sequence continues at coordinate 949 of DATISV010000373.1, forward strand.
TGAAACGCTCGAGCGCATCGCCTCCCGCATCCGTCCAGGCTTTCTCATTGAGGTTCATCGAAAGCGTGGCGACCGGCTCCGGCTCGATCACCGGCACTTTCAGCGGCGTGTCATCGTTTTCATCCACGAGGATTCCGCGGAGGCCGTTGTAGATCGAGTTGTCGATGAGCGGCAGGATGAAAACCGACAGTTCGAGCGTGCCGGTTTCCGGCTGGTCGAGACGCAGCGCGATCGGATCGAAGTATTGCCGCCAGTATCGGTTGTAGTTGTCGAGATATCGCAGGTAAGCATCGCTTTCCAACTTCGTGGCGGTTGTGATTCCGAGATCGGTCAGCGACTTCATACGTGGCAGCGGACCGAATTGTTTGGAAATCGCGCCACACTCCGGATCGAAGACCGCATCGGTGGCGATGACCGGTTTCGAGACATAATGTTTCGCCAATAATTCTTCCATTGTGGCTTCACCGTGGCCGTCAAAGCGATGCAGCAGGGAACCGGCGGCGATGGCCTCCATTTCACCGCGGGCGCGAAGACGGCGTAACTGCGGAATTTTCGTTTCCGGTCCGACAAGCCGGCGAATGAATGGATCCGACAGATAGACAAACGCGCGGGTGGTATCCTGCAGCGGCAGCTTGGTCAGCATGAAGCGGAGTTCCGCGCTGCGACCGAGACTTCCTTTACCGCCGTCCGCGTGGAGCTTTAGCACGTTTTCAAGCTCCCGCTTGTCGGTGCTAACGATCAACAGATCGCCGCGTTTCACCCAGTGGGAGCTTTCGCCGTGCGCGCCCGGCCGTTCCACGGGTTTGTCGAGATCACCGATTCCCAAGAGTTTGAAGAGGCCGGCCGCGATGTTCGGATTCTTGAGGCGGGCGACGGTTGTGATCTCGGTGCCATCGATCAGAAACAGATCGGGCATCGTCACCGCGAGTTCCTCCACGGCGCCGCTGTCCAGCAGACGGCGCATCCAATCGATATCCATGCCGAGCGCGGTGGTGTAGCGGTCGGTCAAACCGTAATCCAGACATCTGCCGGTCGCCGCGGCACCGGTGTTGAAGAGAAACTCTGCCCCGCCATCGAGCCATGAGAGCAATCCGGAAGGCTTGGGAAAATATACGAACAAGCGGTCTTCGGGAACCATCTCCGCCAGCGGAATCCGCCCGCCTTCCTTACCGCCGAGCATTTCCTCGAACGGATGGGATTTCACCTCCACTCCGGGGATTTGATCGATCGGTATCCCGGAATCGTCAGTTGAGGCATTCTGGTCGGCGCCGATGTTCTGCAACTGCAAGGTTTCCTGGATCGCCGCCCTTCCGCCCAAGACATGCAATACGCTGGTGGTATTGCCGCGTAAGGTGCCCCGGTTGGGAATGAACCCTTGATCAGGCCAGCCATATAGAACGGGAAGCTGTTTCAACCAGTGGGAAAGAATTGTCGAAGTAAACGGCTCGTCTCCGACCGGCAGCGCCCGGGTGCGGCTGGCGGCCCATTCTGCGAGCAACTGGCGTTCCCCGGGTTTTGCCAATTTGGGATCGATCCGAAGCTCCGTGGTCGCTCCGTCCATTTGGTTTTTCAACACGATCACGGCCGGCGCATTCCCCGAAACCCGCGCCAACATCACGAGTTCGATTGGAGTCTTTGCCACTGCCTCGTCATCCGCCACGGACTGCCTGGGTTCGATCTTCACTCCCAGTGATTCAACC
>DATISV010000374.1:0-5947 GCA_035468505.1 Luteolibacter sp.
ACAGATATTCCTCGAAAGCGCGCTCGGAATGGAAGGCATAACGACCGGGCGGGAAAACCAGCTTTGTTGCCTTGCCCTTTCCAAGCTCGGCCAAGGCCGCGCGCACGGCGGGTGTGGTGTCACTGCCGTCGGCCTTCGCGCCGAATGCCGCCAGATCAAGCACGGCCGTCTCACGCGCGGTATTGATTTCCGATAGACAAATCGACGCAAGGCAGACGAGGACGGTTCCGTGGCGGAGGGTGGCTTTCATGGTTGGTGTAATCGTGATGGATCGGATCTTTTCAGCGACTGAACGGCCGGCGGCCATCTGACAAAGTGCGGGAAGGCGGGCGGCCTCCCGGATGGAAGGCCGCCGTGAAATGATCGGGTGGGCTTGCGTGTTACGGCACCTGAACCACCTTGAGGCGGGCGAACTTCTTCGGCGTGCCTGGAACGGGATTGAGGTCGTAGCTGATCGTCGCCGTTGCGTCGCCGGCAGGCTGTGTCACCTCTTCCAACCAGGTGCCGGAGAGGGTTTCGGATGTTTCAATGATCCAGGTCACATCCGCGTTGGCGATGGCATCGGCTCCCTTGGTGAAGGTGATGGTGCTTCCGGTCAGCACGCCCGCGGGCTGGCTGGATTCCGTGGGGCTGAGGCCGAGGGCGTATGCGACGCCATTGCTGATGCCGTCGTTGTTGAAATCATCGTCAAACGTCTCGCCTGGGATGCCGTTGTCGTCGGCCCAGGATGCGAAATCTCCACCTGCGGGAGAGGCGGTCAGAAATCCGGTCGGTGTCAGGGTGTAGATGCCGCCGTCAATGACCGCCAATTGACCGGCGCTCAGACCGGTGTCGTCCTCGCCAAAGCGGATCGTGTTCTCCTTGAAGCCATTGATCGTGACCGAGCCGCTGCCCCAGACCTGCCCCGAGCTTTTGCCGAAGGACAGGTTGGTGACGGCCGGATCCACATCGATGGTGAGGATGCCATCGGTCACCGAAACGACTCCCATGCTCGCCTGATTTTCATTAACGTCCACCAAGAAGTTGTTAGAGCCGCCTACTATCACGTTGGCATCATTGATGGCATCCGCTGCATTCAGCTCCAGTTCGGCTCCGCTGCCGTTCACTTGGAACTTGCGGCCGGTATTCAGCACCGTTCCTCCGTTGACAGTCAGCTTCGAGTTGGCCAGAAAGACGATGTCATTGCCGAAGTTGGTGCTGAGATGTCCGGTGCCGAAAAAGACGTTGTTTGAGTTAATGAGGAGGTTTGCGGTAGAGCCCGCGATCAAGTTGCCGTTGAAGTTGATTGTGCCCCCGGATCCTGTGTTCGTCTGCATCCTGGTGATCAACTTCAGATTGGAATTGGTGTCGAAAAGCAGGGTGTTGTTGGCGCTGTTTGAATTCTGGATGGTCGTGACGCCTCCGAGGGTGTTGTTGATGGTTACGAAGCCGTTCAGACGAAGCGTGCCGCCGGGATCTTCCGGCAATTCCGCAGAGTCACCCGTTGCGTTGTTGATGCCGAGTTGGGTGGTGGTGCTGTTCCGGTCGATGGTCAGGGTGCCCGCGCCAAACAATGTGTGGGTGAAACCTTCACCACCAAAACCGTCGAGGTAGTTTCGAATCGTGAAATCGGCGTCCACGTCGATTGCCACATTGGCTGACCCGACGAAAGCCGCTTCCACGGTGTTGCTGTTTGGAACCACGTCGCCAACCCAGTTGTCAGGATTGGACCACAGATTGTTGACTCCTCCGAATTCCCAGTTGATGGCGTGGGCGGCGGGCATGAGCAGGAGCGCGGATGCGGCGGTGAGGAGGAAGCAGTTTTTGCGGGGTTTCATGGAGTATTGTGGTGGTTGGGTTTAAGGGGTTTATTGGCAGGGTTGCTCAACATACGCCGGCCAAAGTGGCACAACATCCAGGGGAAATCATTGAACTTTCGCGGAATTCTCCTGAACTTTTCCGGCGTTCTGGCATTTATGGTTGCCATCGCGATCATCCCTCGTCTAGGGCAACAGGCTATAATGCAAATCAAGCGATACCTGCTCCTCGGAGGTTTGATCACCGGCATTGGGTCTGCCGGCCCCATTGCGGTCTTGAACTTCTCAGGCGAGATCAACAACGGCGTGGATCGGGTTCCCGTTTCGGATCCAGCGGTGATCGGTTGGTATGGCAGTGGCGCGTCGGCCCAGGTGGTTGATGGGGGGACTGACTACGGCAATGGGAAATGGCGGCTGAGCATCGAGGACAGCGCGGAGGCGTGGCAGATGACGCCGCATGCGATCGCGACGGGGGATGCGTTTTCGCTGCGTTTCGATGCGGCGATGTTCGCCGGCAACCTGCCTGGCGGTGGCGGTGGAGACTTCGTGCCGTCCGAGACGCTGGTGGGAGGAGCGACGCGCAATGGCGATTTCAACGATCCGGCGGCGACCGGAAACACCTTCGCGGACCTGCCGGAATGGATCAACGTCGGCGGCGGACAGACGGTCGAGGCGACGCGGCCGGCGACCGGCGACGGTCTCGACTTCGACGGGACCCGGAACACGGTGCTCGCCGACAACGGAGGGCGCAAGTTCGCCGTGGAGACCGGCCACACGCTTGTGGGTGGAGAGGCCTTCCGCGCGAGCTTCGTGTGGCGGGACGCGGGCAACTGGGACGATGCGGGCGACGCCGTGGCCGTCACCCTTTACACGACTGCGGATGACTCGGTGGGCGGGCCGCGGACGGTGCTTCAGACGCTCACAGCACCGGTTTCCACCCAGAACAGCACCTACGAGACGGCCGAGCTGACCTTCGGCGCGGTGTCTGGCTCGGCGGCGGGAAAGCGCCTGTTCGTCTTCTTCGAAGGGGTCGATGGGAATGCTTCCACCAACGGTTTCGCCCGGCTCGACAACTTCGTGCTGGAGCGCGGCACCTTGGATTCGGGCGTGCCGCAACGGCAGATCATCGCCGAACTTTATGTCGATGAAGGCGGCACCCGGCTGCCAGTGGCCTCCCGCACCTACGATTTCAAAACCCCTGTGATCGGCAGTTGGGACCACTATCACCTGGCGGTGCCCGCGGGCGCGCTGGACGCTCATGTCGGAAAAACCGTGGGTGTGAGGTTCCGTTCGAACGACCAAGCTGAGGGAAACTTCCAGAGCTTCGACAACGTGCGGCTCGACGTGTGGCCCGCCGGTTCGCCGGACGGCTCGTTTGACGACGACTGGAACAGCACGCCCGACCAGACATGGGCCGGGCCCGGCTACTGGGCGAACCGCCTGCAAGACTGGGAAGTCCGGAACGGCCGGGTGCAGTGCATCAACGGCAGCCGCGACCAACTCACGCTGCACCGTCCGGGCACCTCGATCCGCGGCAACGGGGAAAACTTTTCGTTGAGCGTGCGCACCGGGTTGAACACCGGCAGCAACAGCGCCGGATCGAGGGCGGGCTTCCTGTTAGGCGCGGGACCGAATCTCGACTGGCGCGCCGCCCTGCTGGTCCACGACGGCCTCGGGCGCGACTTCGGTCTTTTCGCCGGCATCACCGGCGGCGGCAACCTCGTGATCGAGGACTACTCGACCGGCGCGGTGACCGCGCGCGCCATGGCGGCGGCCAGCGGCGGCTTCGCCCAAAACACCCGTCTCGAACTCACTGCCACCTACAATTCAGATCCAGGCACCTACACGCTCACGCTCACCGCTTTCAATTCGTCCGACACACAGATCGGCACGGTCGGTTTCTCCGTCCCGTCCGACAGGGTGCTCGGCGGCTTCGGATTGCTGACCCATCGCGGCGGCTCGTCGGCGACCCATTGGTTCGACGATTTCGCCGGCAGCGGCGCGGCCCTGCATCCCGAGCCCGAACGCCACCTTGCGATCCTCGGCGCGATGCACACGCTTTCGAACGGGAAACTGAAACTCACCGCCCAGCTCCCGCCGCTGAGCCTCGCGGCGAATCCCAGCGTCGCGCTCGATACCTGGAATGGCTCGTCATGGACGCAGATCGCTTCCGCCCCGGTGGACAACACCGACAACCTTTCCTCCTACACCGCCACCTTTGCCCTTCCCGGCTGGAACGACACCATCGACACCGACTACCGCCTGCGGGTGGGCATCGGAGGCACCGACTACGAGTGGACCGGCACCATCCGCCGCGACCCGGTGGACAAGGAGGAGCTGGTCATCGCCGTGACCAACTGCCAGCGCATCAACGACATCCCCGGTGGCATCAACGTCCAGATCAACGGCTTCGACTGGTCGCCGGTGATGATGTGGCATCCGCATCCGCAATCGTTCGCCCACATCGCCAAGCACCAGCCCGACGTGCTGCTTGCTCTGGGCGACCAGATGTATGAACCCCAGCCGACCATCAAGGACACGTCCAGCGACCGCAACCGCCAGCTCGATTTCCTCTACAAATGGTATCTCTGGGTGCTGCAGGCGCGCGAACTTTCCCGTGACATTCCGACCGTCGCCATTCCCGACGACCATGATATCTATCAGGGAAACCTGTGGGGCGAGGGTGGCATCGCGACCACGACCGAGGCCACCGGCGGCTATATCGAGCCCGCCGATTGGGTGCGAATGTCCGAGCGCGCCCACACCTCGAACCTGCCCGACCCCGATCCCTACAACCCGATTCAGCCGCCGCCGACCGTGGCACAGGGCATCGGCGTGTATTTCACCGGGATGACCTACGGCCGGCTCGGCTTCGCGATTCTCGAAGACCGCAAGTTCAAAACCGGTCCGAACAGCCCGCCGCCGCTGGAGGAGCAGCACCTGCTCGGCGAGCGCCAGCATGAATTCCTGCGCGAGTGGAACAAAGACTGGGCAGGCCAGGATCTCAAGCTCGTCGCCTCGCAGTCGCCGTTCGGAAATCTCAACACCCACCGCAGTTCCGGATACCTGTTCGGCGTCAACGACCGCGACACCCACGGCTGGCCGACCCACCGCCGCAACGAGGCGTGGCGGCTGTTACGGGCCTCGCGCATGTTCCAACTCGCCGGCGACCAGCACATCGGCACCATCGCCCACCACGGGGCCGACGCCCCGCGCGACGCCGGGATTTCCTTCGCCGCCCCCGCGATGTCGAATTTCTTCCCGCGCATCTTCGATCCGGTCCACAACGCCGACGGCACCACGACGGTCGTCAGTCCTTACACGGGCGATTACTTCTTCAACGGCGTCGGAACTCTGCCCGATGGTGTGACGCCCAACCTCACTTCCAACGACCCTCACCATTTCGCCATCCTCGCCGCGGCCAACTCCGAGCAATACTACGAGCGAACCACCGGAATCAATCCCCCCAACTACCACGACCGCGGCGCGGGCTACGGCATCACCCGCGTGAACCGGACAACACGGGAAATCACCTTCGAAGCCTGGCCGATCCATGCCGACCCGGAGTATCCGCAGACCGGCAGCCAGTTCGCCGACTGGCCACAGACCTTCCGCCAGACCGACAACGACGGGCGCGTGCCCACCGGCTACCTTCCGGTCATCGACACCCTCTGGAGGGAGAATCCGGTGGTGCGCGTCTTTGAAGAAACCACCGGCGAACTCGTGCATGCGATGCGCGTCGGCGGCAGCCGCTACCGTCCGCCGGTGTATGACAACGCGAAGACCTACCGTGTCGAGATCGCCTACGGTGATGCCATCGTCTCCGAGACTCTCACCGCCCAGACCGCCGCCGTGGCAGACCCTGCCGCAATCCACTTCTTCGGTGCGGTGCAACCGTCGATCCTGCAAGGCGGCACCGCCACGCTCGAATGGGATGTGAGCTCGCCCGCCACGCTCACGATCGACCAAGGCGTGGGCAGCGTGTTGAGCCGGACCGTCGATGGTATCGGCTATCTGCATGTGACGCCTGCTGCCGACTCGACCTACACGCTCACGCTCAACGGCTCCCTGACGGCCCAGACCGTGGTTCGCGTCTTCCCCGGCCGACAAGCTTGGAACGACCTGTACTTCACTCCCGTTCAGCAGGCCGA
>DATISV010000375.1:0-9319 GCA_035468505.1 Luteolibacter sp.
GCAACGATCCCTACAGCTCGAAGAAAATGCGCGCGGACATCACCATGATCCGCAGTTACTATGGATCCCGTGGTTATGCCGACGCCACCGTGACCCCGGACATCCGCGACGCCGGACCAAACCGTGTCACCATCATCTATCGCGTCACCGAGGGCTCCCGCTACCGTGTCGGCAAGGTGAACATCGCCGGCAACACCAAGACCAAGGACAAGGTGATCCGCCGCGAGGTTCCGCTCCAGCCGGGCGACTGGTTCAACTCGGTGGAACTCGAAACCACCAAGGCCCGCCTCGACAACCTGCAATACTTCAGCGACGTGCAAGTGAGCGGCGTGCCCGCCGGCGGCGGTTACCGCGACCTCGACGTGCTCGTCGAGGAGCGCGCCACCGGTTCGGTGGGCGTGGGCATCGGCTTCAGTTCGATCGACAGCGTGGTCGGCTTCCTGACACTCGAACAGGCGAACTTCGACCTCTTCAACCCGTGGAACTTCACCGGCGGCGGCCAGCGCTTCGCCATGAACCTGCGCCTTGGCAGCGAGCGCTCCGAAGCGAGCGTCTCACTCGTCGAGCCGTGGTTTCTCGACCGCCAGCTCGCGCTGGGCGGCGAATTGTTCTACAAACAGTCCACTTACTTCAACGATTTCTACGAACAGACCAACGCCGGTGCCGCGATCTCGCTGCGCAAGCCCCTCACAGACAAGAGCTACATCCGCGGCGAGCTGCGGGTGGAAAACGTGAAGATCGATTCCGAAGTGGATGCGGGCGACACCTTCGCCAACGGTACCGGCGGAACCGGAAACGATCCGCTCGACCCGACCAGCGGCGCCAACTCCTTCCTCTCCGAGGAGGAAATCGGCGGCGACTACCTGCGCGCCGCGCTGGCCGTGAACTGGGTGTTGGACACCCGCGACAGCAACATCGTGCCGCGCACCGGCCACAAGGTGGACCTCGGACTCACCTACGCGGGACTCGGTGGCGACGTGGATACCTTCACGATTTCCGCCCAGGGCCAGAAATACTGGAACCTAAAGTGGGACACGATCCTCTCGCTCAGCGGCGAACTCGCCTTCGTGGACGCCGTGAGCGGCGAGGTGCCGGTCTTTGAACGCATGTTCCTCGGCGGAGGCCGCACGCTGCGCGGCTTCGAATTCCGCGACGTGGGCCCGCGCGACACCGGATACACCGACGACGTTTATGGCGGCAACTCGCTCGGCTACATGAGCGTGGAATACACCGTCCCGATTATCGACACGGTGCGTGCCGCCGTGTTCTACGACGCCGGTTTCGTGAACCTCGACAGCTGGGATCCCGCGCCGGACGACATCTACAGCGACGTCGGCGTGGGCGTGCGCCTCCAGCTTCCGATCAGTCCGCTGCCGCTCGCGCTCGACTACGCGATCCCGGTTTCCTCGCCGGACGACGAGGCGGACAAGGGCGGCCAGTTCAACTTCTATCTGAACTACACCTACTGAGCCCGCGCGGCTCCCTCGGGCGCGCGCCACGGACCCGGCGCGCCTCCCGTCTTGCATTCACGGGTTGAATCCTGAAACTCACTCCATGCAGTTGCTCGAATTCGAAAAACCGGCCGCCGAACTGGAGCGCGAACTCGAAAAGTTGAAGGCCAAGGCCGCGTCCCAAAACATCGACATGTCCGGCGAGATCTCCATGATGGAGGGCAAACTCGCCGAAACCAGGGCGCGGATTTACCAAAATCTCACGCCATGGCAGCGGGTGCAGATCGCACGCCACACCAGCCGCCCGTTCATGCTCGATTACGTTTCCCACGCCTTCACCGGTTTCTGCGAGTTGCACGGCGACCGCCACATCGGTGACGACGCCTCGATGCCCGGCGGCTTCGCACGCCTCGGCGACCGGCGGGTGGTGGTGATCGGCCACCAGAAGGGGCGCGACACCAAGGAGAACCTGATGCGCAATTTCGGCAGCGCCCACCCGGAAGGCTACCGCAAGGCACTGCGACTGATGAAGCTCGCGGAAAAATTCGGTCTGCCCGTGATCACGCTCATCGACACGCCCGGCGCCTTTCCCGGCATCGGCGCCGAGGAGCGCAACATCGCCGAGGCCATCGCGTACAACCTGCGCGAAATGATGGTGCTGAAAGTTCCGGTCATCGCCGTGGTGCTGGGCGAGGGCGGCTCCGGCGGAGCGCTCGGCATCGGCGTGGCCGATCGCGTGCTGATGTTGGAAAACGCCTACTACTCGGTGATCAGCCCGGAAGGTTGTGCCGCCATTCTCTGGAAACACCGCAAGCACGCGCCCGAAGCCGCCGAGGCGATGAAACTCGTCGCGCCCGATCTGCGGAAACTCAAACTCATCGACGACGTCATCCCCGAACCTCCCGGCGGCGCGCATCACGATCACAAGGCCACCGCCGAAGCGTTCCGGGAAATAGTCCAGCGCCATCTCGACGAAGTTTCCGCGATGGGCGTCGAGCGCATGTTGCAGGCGCGCTACGACAAGTTCCGCGCCTTCGGATCATGGCAGGAAGGTGCGTGAAAGTCGCCAACCCGACCCCTCGTTTCAACCCACAACCCCACAAGCACATGTCCAACAAACCACTCAACATCGGTCTCGTCGGAGGCGGCAAGGGAGCCTTCATCGTCCAGCCCCATCAGAAAGCGATTCACATGGACGGCACCCGCCGCGTGGTGGCCGGCGCGCTGTTCCCCGATCCCAAGGTCGCGCTCGATGAAGCCGCCAACTGGCCGTATCCGATCAAGGGTTACGGTTCCTACGACGAAATGATCGCCGCCAACGCGTCCGCTCCGGCCGATGAGAAACTCGACTACATCCTCATCGTCACGCCGAACTTCGTGCACTTCGATCCGGCCATGAAGGCGATGAAGGCCGGCATCGCCGTGTTCTGCGAGAAACCGCTTTGCCTCAATCTCAAGGAGGCGAACGAATTGGTCAAAACCTCGCGCAAGCTCAACGTGCCCTTCGCCGTGGCGCACACCTACCTCGGCCACTGGACCACCCGTCTCAGCCGTTACATCGTCCAGAGCGGACTGATCGGCGACGTCCGCTGGGTGGACAGTTATTACATCCAGGGCTGGCTTGCCTCGAAGCTTGAAGCCACCGGCCAACAGCAGGCCTCGTGGCGCGTCGATCCCAAGCGCGCAGGCGGCTCCGGCTGCGGCGGCGACATCGGCACCCACGCGCTGATGCAGCTGCGTTACGTCACCGGACTCGACGTCACCGAACTTTCCGCCCACATGGAAACCTTCGTCGAAGGCCGCATGCTGGACGACCACTTCACCATCTACTGCAAGCTCTCCAACGGCGGCAAGGCGCTCGTCCGCGCCTCGCAGATCTGCATCGGCCACAAGAACGACCTCGGCATCGTCATCGCCGGCACCAAGGGCACCATCGTCTGGAAACAGGAAGACCCGGAAAAACTCGTCGTCCATCTGCCCGACCAGCCGGACCGCGTTTACTGGCGCGGCGCGGTGACTCCCGGCGACGGTTTCCTGCCGAAGAAAATGCCCGCCGGACTGATGGCCGAACCGACCATTCCCGCCGGCCACCCGGAGGCGTTCCACGACGCCTTCGCCCGCCTGCACCGCGCGTTCGAGAGCGACGTCCGCAAATGGAAGGCCGGCAAGCCCTTTGCCTGCGACGGATCTCAGTATGCCAGTGTCGAGGACGGCTGGACCGGCATCGCCTTCATCGAGACCTGCGTGAAGAGCAACGCGAAGAAAGGTGCCTGGACCAAGATGCCCAAGGCGGTCTGACAGATATCACGCACATCGTTTACAAAAACCCCCGACCGCGATACGCGGCGGGGGTTTTGTCATTCCATGGCACGGGACAATTGCTTCGACACGATGGTTCCTTTCCGCTAGACGGCTGCCATGAAGAAAGGACTGCTGATAGTCTTGCTCATCGCGCTGGGGGCGGTGGCGTTCGCCGTGAGTGCCTACAACCGGTTCGTCGGCCTGAGCCAGAAAGTGGACGCGGCCTGGGCACAGGTTTCCAACCAGTATCAAAGGCGCGCCGATCTGGTGCCGAACCTGGTGAAGACCGTGCGGGGATCGGCGGATTTCGAGAAATCGGTGCTGAACGATGTGGTGGAGGCGCGCGCCTCGGTGGGACGCATCACGATCGAGGCCGGCAAGGCACCGGAGGATCTCGCGAAGTTGCAGGAGTTTCAGCGCGCACAGGGTGCGTTCGGCGGAGCGCTGCAACGGCTGCTTGCAGTGGCGGAAAATTATCCCGATCTCAAGGCGAGTGCTTCGTTCCGCGACTTGCAGGTGCAGCTTGAAGGCACGGAAAACCGCATCGCGGTCGAGCGGGGGAGGTTCAACGAGGTGGTGCGGGGATACAACACGGCGATCCAGAAAGTGCCCGGCGTGTTCTTCGCGCGTCTCTTCGGATTCCAGCCGCGCCCGTATTTCGAAGCGGAGCAGGGTGCGGAAAAAGCGCCTGAGGTGGAGTTCGACTTTGGAGGCAAACCCACGGACGAGTGATGAGTTTTCTGCGTGCACTTGCGATCGCCGGGTTCATGGCTTGGGCCGGGTTGTCATGTGGCGTGCTTCTGGCGGATAATCTGCCACCGAGCCCGGAGCCACACTATGTGCTCGACGAGGCGGGTTGGCTTTCGGCTCCGGTGTTCCAGAAACTGGACGAGCGCCTCGCCGCCTTCGAGCGCGAGACATCGAACCAGGTGGTGGTGGCGGTCCTGCGTCAACTGCCGGAAAACGGCGACGCCTTCGATTTCGCGCAGCGGGTTTTTGCCAAGTGGCAACCTGGACAGGAAGGTCGTGATAACGGAGCAATCCTGTTCATTTTCGCCCGCGACCGGGAGTTGCGCATCCACACCGGCTACGGTCTCGAAGGCGCGCTGCCGGACGCGCTGTGCAAGCGCATCATCGAGAACGAACTGGTGCCGCGCCTGCGCGCGGGCGACCGCGAGGGTGCGGTGACGGCCGGCGTGGAGGCGATCCTTGCGGCAACCCGCGGCGAATACACCGGCAGCGGCCGTACTCACGGCGAGAGGGCGGGCCGCGGCACTCAACTGTGGGGACTGTGGATCATCCTGATCGTGATTGTCATCCTGTTCGTGAGGGACCGCATCGCCGGAGCGGATGTTTACACCGGCAAAGGCCGGCGCTCCTGGAACGGTCGCGGCGGCGGCTGGGGTGGAGGCGGCGGAGGTGGTTTTTCCGGAGGCGGCTTCGGCGGAGGCGGGGGATTTTCCGGTGGCGGCGGCTTCAGTGGCGGCGGCGGTGCCGGTGGAAGATGGTAGCGGAACACGATGAAACATTTTCTCAATACCGACGAGGAACAGGTGGTGGTGGATGCCATCCGCACCGCGGAATCGCGGACCAGCGCGGAAATCCGCGTGTGCGTGTCCTACCGCATGTGGATCCGCGTGGGCCCCTACGCGCGGCGAGTCTTCCGGCGCATGGGCATGGATGCCACCCGCGGGCGCAACGGCGTGCTGATCCTGGTGCTGCCCCGGCTGCGTAGATTCCGGATCGTGGCGGACGACGGGGTGGCCGCCGACATCGGACCGGATTTCTGGAAACGGGTCGCCCGGGCGATGGAGGGAAAACTGCGCGAGGGACTGCGCGCGGAAGCATTGGCGACCGGTATTTCCCTGTTGGAAAACGAACTGTCCGAACGCTGGCCCGCCGGCGAAGGCGACTGTGACGAACTGCCGAACGAAATCGCACGCGATTGAAACGTTCGAATCCTCTGGCTCAATCCAGAGGAACCGGCGGCGGCCCGGCATCGGCGAGGTTTTCTAACAAAACCCTAACAGGAAATGACATGCCGGGCAGGACGAGCCGGGGGCGAATGTCGGCCAGTGGCTGGAGCACAAAGCGCCGTTCGGCGATGCGGGGGTGGGGGAGTGTGAGGTCGGTGTCGGCGGTTTGCAGTTCGCCGCAATAGAGCAGGTCGAGATCGATGGTGCGCGGGGCGTTGCGCTCCGCGCCGCGGGTCCGGCCGAGCTGTTCTTCGATGGCCCGCGTTTTCTCTAACAGCTCGTGCGGAGTTCCGTTCCAGGCGAGTTCGGCCACCGTGTTGAGGAAGTCCGGCGAGCCGGCGGGGCAGGCGAGGGGAGGGGTGCGATAGACCGGCGCCTCCAGAAACATCTCGCCGGGCACCGCGATTTGACGCAACAAGGCGATCGCCTCGCGCAGCAATTGCCGACTGTCGCCGAGATTGGATCCCAGCGCGATGCCGCAGCGGCGGATCATTCCTTGAGGTTGACGAGTTCGGCGATGCCGTAGTTCGCGGACACCCGGCGGTTCGCCGCCTCGACTTCGGCCGCGGGAATCACCAGCGGACGGCTGGCACCGAACAATTCGATGACATGATATTCCGGGGTATTTTCAGAATATAACAACTCGTGCGCATGGTCGAGGCCGGTGATTTCCACGCCGTTGATCTTGTCCACCGCGTATCCGGTGAACGACGACAGGCGGCTGTTGACCGGGTCGTTTTCCACCCGCGTCAGCACCACGATATCACGGCGTTCCTTGAACAGCGCCTTCGGCAGGTAGTCGGTGTATAGACGGCGCACGGTGACGTCATCAAACTTCGCGGTGGCGAACAGGTTGGTGTCGAGCGGCTGGAAAACCAGTCCGGCGAAAACCACGTAGCGCGGTTTTTTCTCATACTGGATGGCATACATTCCCGAAGGGGGAAGGGGCTTGAGCACGATCTCCGCCTGCTGCCTTTCGCCGTCGCGAATGAAGGTGGCGGTGATGCTGTCGCCTGCGAATCGGCGCTCGACGATCTCGTTGAGGTTGGTCTTCTCGCCATCGATGCGGATCATGCCCGCGCTGTCGACTTCATGGCCGTTGAGGGCCAGCAGCACGTCGCCGGGTTCGAGCACGCCGTCGCAGGAGCCGGTGGGAATCACGTTGGTGATGAGCACGCCCATGCCGTTGTCAGGCAGTTCTAGCGCGCGGCGCATCGCGGGATTGTGCAACGCGAACTCGGTGATGCCGAGGTCCACGTAGTGGTCGTAGCGACCGTCCTCGATGTCCTTGAGAAAACGCCTCACCACCGGGGTGGGGATGATGTAGCCGGTATTGTCCGCCTGGCGCAGTCCCTGGAAGGCGACACCTACGACTTTGTCGTCCTGCAGCACCGGGCCACCGGAGTTGCCGGGGTTGATCGCCGCGTCGATCTGCACCACCAGATGGGAATCGGCGCGGCTGTGAGAGTAGGGCTGGAAATCGATGCGCGAAACGACGCCGCGCGTCACCGAGAGCCGCTCGCCACCGATCGGATAACCGATCACGCGAACCTGCGATTCCAGTTTGGGAACATCGCCGATTTCAAAGCGCGGGAAGGATTCGAAATCCGAAAAATCCTCTACGGAAAGCAGCGCCAGGTCGCAATCGTGGGCGATGTATTCCACCTTGGCCGGGTATTTTTCCGGGCTGCCATGAACGGTGATCAACAGCCGCCGGGCGTTGGAAACGACATGGGCGTTGGTGAGGATGCGGTTGTCGCCGATGATGAAGCCGGTGCCGATGCCGCCGCTGAAGCGGCCGCTGTTCCATGGCGTCTCGTAATCGGGTATCTGCGTCGCGGCCTCGATCCGGAGCACCGAGCGGTAAACTTCCGACGGCACCGTTTCCTGGGCGGGGAGCGGAAGACTTGCCAGAATGAGCGGGATGACGATGGCGGAAAGCTTCATGTGAATGTGCCGGAATCCTAGAACCCATCCGGTGCCCGGCAACGGAAATATTGACCGGGAAATCCGCGCTTGCCCCGAAGGTCCGCGGTTTGTTCTCTCCGCGTCATGGACCACCACGTGTATTTCTGGCTCAAGGAGGAAAGGCAAAACCCGGCCGACCGGGAGAAGTTCGAAAAGGCGCTCGACGCTCTGTGCGCAATCCCGCTGATGCAGGGCGGGCGCTGGGCCGTGCCGGCAGCCGTGCCGGCGCGACCGGTCTGCGACCAGTCGTGGGACTATGCGCTCGACATGCAGTTCTCTTCCATTGAGGAGCACAACGCCTATCAGGATCACCCGGACCATCAGGCCTTCATCAACACCCACAAGGAGTGGTGGAGCAGGGTGTTGGTGACCGACCTGGCCTGAAACGAGACGGACCCGGCTCCGGGCAGGCGGTCCGGGGGTGGTCACTTATTTGAAGCCATTCAAAGCTCCCGCTTCCCGATTCCGCATTACATGCATTGTCACAAGTTGATTAATTGGGTTGCGGGTTTCATGTTTCCAGATGCGCACGTTAGGTTGAATGCGCCTTGCAGCAGGATCGTGACCGGTCCTGATTGGATTTTTCTCCACTCCGCTTCGGTGGTCCGTGCATTGGATGGATTCGCGTCATGGTGAGGACTGGGGTCCGTTTGGACCGCAGATGGAATGCACGGCCTCTGCACGTCTTCGTACAAGGTTTTGGTTGATTCGCGCAAAATCCGTGGATTAACCTCGCCGCCCGCGGCTGTTGGCGTTTTTCCGCCGAAAAGCGCAGCCGGAATGCGGAACCCATTGCCATCCATCGAGATGAATCCAGATCGCGCCACACTCAATTTCCTCAACAGTTTCCCCGAAGAAGCCCGCAAGCGCGGCGAAGTGCTCCAGAAAGACGGAGCCGTCACGCAGATTTTCGGCAACCACCTGTTCATCCAGGGCCGCGTCGAGGACGAGACCGGGACGTTCCGCACCAGTCTGCGGCTACAGGGAAACCGCTGGTTCGGTTCCTGCACCGCCGAGGACGAGCTGGTCGCCGGCGCGTGCCAATACGCCACGATGATGGAGCGCATGCACCGCGGCGAGGATTTGCCGGAATCGCCCAACGAGTTCGACGACACGCCGGTGCTCGACATCATCGAGGACAAGCTCGGCCGCGAACTGGACGACAAGGAGGCGGATTTCGTTTCCAAGATCGAGAAACGCTACCGCCGCTACGTGATCGAGGGCGAACTCCACGACCACGACATGGTCCGGATCAACCCGCGCTGGGAAATCACCACCTACGAGCCCCTGGAGCTGTGGCCGATGCCGCCGGGCGACATCATGGAGTTCTGGAACTACCTCGCCTACGCGTTTTTCAAGCGCAAACTCCCCTACCCGGAATTCATGAACGTGATCACCGATCTCGGCCACGTTCAGAAGAAAATGGCGGATTGGGAGCAGGAACGCGAAGTGGCGGCCTGGTATGACCGCATCGAGCAGGTCAACGAGCGCCCGCCGCAGGAAGAGCCGCTCACCGTGGCATTCCGCCTCGTGGCTACCATCCTCGAGGCACGGATGGAAGTGAAGGAGTCGAAATCCACCTTCTGCATCCATTTGCGCGAGATAAACGAAATCGCCCATTAT
>DATISV010000376.1:0-5615 GCA_035468505.1 Luteolibacter sp.
GTCACAGCAGGACAGCAAGCCTGTTCAACATAAGGATTGAGATTACAACCACGGATGAGCACGGATTTTCACGGATATCTCACAACCTTCACGGTTTCTCCCATTCATTCTGACATGAGCGGAATGTGTCACCGCAATATACTTCGTATCCGTGTCCATCCGTGTCCATCCGTGGTTCACTTCCTCCAATCATAAGCCGATGGAACGCAGCACTATCGCCGCCATCGCCACCGCGCCGGGAACCGGCGCCCTGTCGTTGATCCGCTTGTCCGGTCCCGACACGGTGGCGGTGGCGGATCGGGCGACCGGTGGGAAAACAGCCGGTCTCGCACCACGGCACGCGCGGCATTGCCGGGTGCTCGACGCGCAAGGCGAAACGATCGACGACGGCATTCTAACAATTTTCCCCGGCCCACACAGCCACACCGGCGAGGACTGCGTGGAATTCACCGGCCACGGCGGCATTCTGGTCACGCGCGAGGTGCTCGGGCGCTTTCTCGAATGCGGCGCGGTGCATGCCGAACCGGGCGAGTTCAGCCGGCGAGCGTTTCTCAACGGCAAGCTCGACCTCACCCAGGCCGAGGGCGTGATGGACCTGATATCCGCGCAGACACGGCTGGCGATGCGCGCCGCCCGCAGCCAGCTCGAAGGCGAACTCGGCCGCCGCACCACCGAGGCACGGGACAGGCTGCTGGAAACATTGGCCCATCTCGAAGCATGGATCGATTTCCCCGAGGAGGACATCGACCCGCAATCCGGCGAATCGCTGCGCGCCGCAGTGCGCGAAACGCTCGATTCGGTGGACCGCCTGCTGGCCACCGCCGATCAGGGACGGGTGCTGCGCGAGGGTGTCAGGACGGTGATTTTCGGCGAGCCGAACGTCGGCAAATCCAGCCTGCTGAATCGTCTGTTGGGTTTCGAGCGGGCGATCGTGAGCGACATCGCCGGCACCACGCGCGACACCATCGAGGAAATCATCAACCTGCACGGCATCCCGCTGCGGCTGGTGGACACCGCCGGGGTGCGTGAATCCACGGACACCATCGAGTCCGCGGGCATCCAGCGCACCGTGCGCCAGATCGAATCGGCCGACCTGTTGCTGGAACTCCACGACGCCAGCCGCCCGAAGCCGGACGAAGCCGTTTTTCCCGCCAACCATGCGATCCACCTGCGCGTGCTCAACAAGTGCGACCTCGGCGAGCATTCCAGCTGGGCCGGCAAGGAGGCGGTGCGGATTTCCTGCTCCGGCGGCGAGGGTTTCGACGAACTCTCGGAAAAAATCCGCAACGCCCTGCACCTCGGCGCGGTGGACTGGGGCGAGCACGCGGTGGCCATCAACGCCCGCCACCAGGCCAGCCTGCAAAAGGCCCGCGCCGCCCTGCTCGCCGCGCTCGACCTTCTCGGCCAAGACGGGCTCGACCCCGGGCTCGCCGCCATCGACCTGCGCGAGGCGCTCGACGCACTCGGCGAAATCCCAGGCCGGGTGGACACCGAGGACCTGCTCGGCGTGATTTTCAGCCGCTTCTGCATCGGCAAGTGAAGCGGCGGCGAGGCGACTAAGCAAGGGAGCGGCATCTGCGATTCAGACAGAAATTGAACCACGGATGGACATGGATGAGCACGGATTTTGATCGTTTCAGGTGAATTTCATTCCTGTGAATTCTGATGAGTGCTGGATGTCGTTCCAATACCGAGCCATCCGTTGGACTCCCCTCGACCATCCGTGTGAATCCGTGTCCATCCGTGGTTTTCTCTCCCTGGCTTGATTCGGCCGCGGAAAATCCGGGCTTGCGTCATGCGGCGGCAGTTCCTATCCCCCGCGCCTCACACGACCATGGCCAGCACACCCGTCATCAACCTCCGCAAGGGACACGCCGTCCGCCACAACAACGAAATCTGCATCGTCACCGACCACGAGTTGAAGACGCCGCCGCGCATGGCCTCCTACGTGCAGATGTCGATCCGCAGCGTGGCCACCAAGAAGGTCTTCAACCTGCGCATGACCTCGAACGACTCGCTGGAAGGCGTGATGCTCGAGCGCACGCCGCACGAGTATTCCTACAAGGACAGCAGCGGCTATCATTTCCTGGACCCCAACACCTACGAGGACGCGGTGGTGCACGAGGACTTCATCGAGAGCGTCAAAAACTATCTCATCGAAGGCCAGCTCTACACGCTTATGATTGCGGACGGCGCGGTGGTCTCCATCGAGCTGCCGCTCTCCATGACGATGACCGTCGCCGAGTCGTCGGAAGGCGTGAAGGGCGATTCCGCCAACAACGTTTACAAGCCGGCCGTGATGGAAACCGGGCTGGTGGTGCAGGTGCCGCTGTTCATCAACGTGGGCGAGAAAATCAACGTCAAGACCGAGGACAACTCCTACCTCGGCCGCGCCTGATCGGCGCAATCGTCACGCGCTGGTGGGATCGGCCCGCGGCTTGCGGATGACAGGCGGCGCGGGCTTGCCTTCGGGGATGATTTTCTCGATCGATTCGAGCGGCACCCAGCCGCGCGTGCGGCTGGCGAAGGCGACGTAGGCCCAGCGGCCGGACTCGCGGACGATTTCGCACAGCGAGCCGGGCGGGGCGTCGATCACTTCCGGCGCGGTGCGCGCCGCGGCGGTGTGGAGCACCACGTCATCGCCGATGATGACGGCCTGGCTCGCGACGGGAGCGAACTCGGCATCGTTCGGGAAATGCCGCCAACCGAGCCCGCTGGCCGCGGCGAGCAATGGGGCGAGCACCAGCACCGCCACGGCTGCGATGCGCGGGCGGTCGCCCGGACGGGTGGCGGGAAACACCAGCAGCGCGAGCGCGATGAGCCACAGGCTGGCCCACAGCGCGGCTTGCCAGACGGAGAGCGGGACGCGGGCGAGCACGTATTGGTAATCCGGCCGCTCGACGGTGATCGAGCCGTGCTTGCGCTCGATGAAACGCAGGTTCTGGCGCGCTTCGGCGTGCGAGGGATCGCGTTCAAGCGCGCGGCGGAAGTAAAGCGCGGCGTGTCCCGGCGAACCGGCGCGGTAACAGGCGTTGCCGATATTATATAATACATCGGCCGATAGACTTTCGAAATCGCCGGCGGCCAGCCAGTGTTTCACCGCCTCGTCGTAGCGTGCGGCGTCATAGGCCTCGCGCGCCGCGGCGAGCGGGTCGATTTCCGCGGCACGCGCGGAGTCGGCTCCAAGTGCGATTGTGCAAACAAGCGCCAGCCACAATCCCAGCGCGCCGCGCAGCGTGCGCAGGATCGATTCACGCCGCTCGGCATCCAGCCAGCGGCCGGCAGGCTTCTGGTTGCGGAAGCAATGGTCGTCGCGTTCGGCGAGCACCTCGCGCAGCTCGGGCGGCGGGTTCGCGCCGAAGCGGCGTTCGATGAACGCGCCGGCAGCGAGCAGGAATTGCTCGTCGGACTCCTGTTTCCCGAGGCGGCTGATTTCACGCAGCGCACCGCGTTTTTCGGCACGCTCGGGATCTTTGCGGAACCACTCGGGATGCCGCATCGTCAGCGCGCGGACGATCAGGGCGAGCGCGACAAGCCCGGCGAGCAGGTGCCACATCCAGAATGGCGGACCATGCCGGACGTCGCGCGCGGCGCGGGTGACATCCAACAAGCCCAGGATATCGGTCATGCGTTCCACCGGCATGGCGAGCGCCTGCGGCGGCGCGATGCCATTCACAGCCGCGGCGGGCGCGGGTGTCATTTGCAGCGGAATGGGCTCGCTGAGTATTGTCTGGTATTCGCGCGCCCGCGGATCGAAATAGACGAAGCGGAAGGCGGGGATGGCGGTCTTGAGTTCGAGCGGCCGCATGAACTGGCGGAACGTGACACTGCCGGAAAGCTCGCGCCGCTCGTCGCCGCGCGGCTCGGCGGTGGCGTCGTAGAGCCGCCAGCCGGACGGGTCGGCGGGTTTTGGCGGGCGCAAGGTGTCGAGATTGCCGCTGCCACGGACGCGGATTTCAAGCGGGATCGGGTCGCCCTCCTGGACGTCGGTGAGACCGCTGGTGACTTCCAGCGAGAAATCGCCCACCGCATTGTCGAAGCCCTCGGGCGCACCTTCCGGCAGCGGCTGCGCTTCCAATTCCAGAGCGGGCACATTGAGATACACCTCGCGCGTGACGCGGCGCAGGATTCCCTCCATCACCACCTCGGTGGTCATCAACCTCAACTTGGCCGGACCGATCGCCACCGGACCCTCGCGGGTGGGCGTGAGCGTGCTCGGGTAGGCGACCGAGATGTATGGCAGACCTAACAGATTCACCTGGCCGCGCATGGCGGATGGCTGGAAGCGCCATGCCGTGACCCCGTCGCGCTCGAAGTCCGGAATCCCCCAGTCTTCCACGAACAGATCGCGCGGCACGTAGATCTTGATTTCCACCGGTGTGGTCTCGCCGTGATACGGCTTGTCGTTGAGCACGCGGAAGGCGCTGGCATAGCGGAACTGTGTGCTTCCGGAAACGGCCTCCGACCAGCGCAGGTCGTCGGGATTGAAAATGGTGAACTCGACCGGCTCGGTGCGGAATGTGGTGCCGCCCGCCCGGACTTGCAGCGCGGGAATCGTGTGCGACCCGATCTCATAGCTGGAAACCAGATAACTGAACACATGTTCGAGCCGCCTGCCGGGCATCATGCGCGTCTGTGCGCCGCGACCGGCGGGGCGGATCTCGACGTCATCGACGGCGGGCATTTCCGGATACGATTCCGGCTGCACGCCGGTGACGGCCACTTCCAGCAGCGCCTGCTCGCCACGTGCGAGGAAGCGGCTCGAGAGCGTGCTCGCCGCCTCGGCCGCGGCATGGGCGCAGAGCGCCATCCATGCGATGCCGGCGGCTGCGAGTCTGCTGAGTGAGTGGGTGTGATTCATATGATTACCAATCTTTTTCCGGTGGACTGAATTCATGGCGTCCGGGCACGGGCGGCCCTTTTTCGAGGTCGGCGTTTTCGCCGAGGATGCGGCGCGCACGTTCCTCCGGCGATTCATTCGGGTCAACCGGCTCTTTCCCCTGCTCTTCCTCATCGCCCTCGCCATCGCGCGGCTGTTCGGATTCGCGGGGGTCCTCGCCGTCTTCGCGCGGTTCGTCGCCTTCGTCCCCGCTTTCGGATTCGCGCGGCTCGTCCTCGCCGGAACCTTCCTGCTCGCGCGGCTCGCCGCCTTCGCCTTCCTGCGGCTCGCCCTCGGGCTGTTCGCCCTGGCCGGACTCCGGCTGTTCCTGCGGCAGCGACTCCTCGGTCTGCTGGCGGTCTTCATCGATCAATTCCATCAGGCGCTTGAGATAGGTCATCGTCACCTCGCGGTTGTGGCGGGCGGCGGGCAGGCTGCCGGCGGACTCGAAGTGCCGGACCGCGTCGGTCCAGTTGGTGACGAGCGATTTCATGCGGCGCATCTCATCGGCGGAGTCCTCGCTCTGGCGGATCGCGTCGAGCTTGGCGCGCACGATTTCATCGAAGTCCTCGATCGTCGGAATTTCATCCGCGGCATCCGGATACGGGCTGTCATCGAGCACCAGCCAGCCGAGTTGAAACAGCGACCGCCCCATGCCGAGATGGGAGTTTCCGCGCACCTCGGGATTTCCGGATAGCAGCGCGCCGCTGAAGGCATCGCGCGCGGCGCGGAAATC
>DATISV010000377.1:0-3634 GCA_035468505.1 Luteolibacter sp.
GAGGCCGTGGGTGTTGGCTCCTTCGGTTAGAGTGGCGGTCACGTCGTGGGTGCGGTAGAGGATGCGTTTGTCGAAATTCGTCCACGGCGGATCGAGCGCCTGGTCGGCGAGGCGTTCGCCGTTGAGGCTGGCAAGCGCGTAGCCGAGTCCCGCCACATGGAGGCGGGCGCGGGCGATGGGTTTCTCCACGATGAATTCCTTGCGCAACAAGGGTGCCGGGTCGTTTTTATAGAAATCCTCGGGTTTTTCCGGCAGCGGCTTGCCGTCGTCGATCCAACGCGCGCCGTGCCAGTCGGCGGGAGTCAGCGTTGCGACTTCCCAGCTCGCGGGTTCGCTCCATGCGGATGGCTCGTCGTTTCGATCCCAGCTGCGGACTTTCCAGAAGCAACGCTGTCCGGAAGTGAGCGCCTTGCCGGCATAAGGGACCTGCGGCTCGCGTTTGATGGCGGTTTTTCCGGAATCCCAGAGATCGCCTTCGTCCTTGGCGAGACGCTCCTTGCTGCTGGCGACGAGGATCCGCCACGCGGTCTGGCGCGCGCCGCGGGTGTCGGATTCCACGCGCCATGTGAGCCGCGGCGCGGCGGTGGCGGCGAGTGGGTTTCCCGTGCCGTCGCAGCGCAGGTCCACGGGAACCAGATCCGCCATGGCATGGCTGGCAAGCAGGGTGAACATCAGAAGTGGAATGCGGCTGTGTTTGGGAACGTTCATGGATGCGGGGAAGCCATACGGGTGGCGGGAGAAGGATTTTTCCCGATGAATTGGAAGGCGGCTGTTTATGGGCTGAAACCAGCTCCAACAACCCTTTTCACCGGTCGATGCCCCCTGCATGCATCCGACGGCACTTTTCTGTTCTTCCATCGGATCGGCATCCGTAGGGTGTCGGTCATGCGTTCGCGCCTTCTGCTCACACTGTCATTTTCCGCCCTTTTCCCGGCTGCTGCGGAACCGGTCCAACTCTCCGGCATCCATCCGCATCTCGCGTTTTTCAACGACGAGGGCGAATGCGGCACCGGTGCCGTGGTGCCATGGGCCGACCGTCTGTGGGTGGTCACCTACGCGCCGCACAAGCCCAAGGGATCGTCCGACAAGCTTTATGAAATCACTCCCGGATTGGAGTTGATCGTGCGTCCGGAAAGCGTCGGCGGCACGCCGGCGAACCGGATGATCCATCGCGAGTCGCGGCAGTTGTTCATCGGCCCGCATGCGATCGATGAAAAAGGCGATGTCCGCACGATTTCCTATGCGGAAATGTTTGGACGTCCCACGGCCAACGCCCGCCACCTGACCGATCCCGCGGGAAAAATCCATTACGCCACCATGGAAGAGGGTCTCTACGAGGTGGACGTGCGCACCTTGCAGGTGACCGAGCTGTTCCGCGACGAACATCTCGATGGCGGTCGCAAGGCGGACCTGCCGGGCTATCATGGCAAGGGCCTCTACTCCGCACAGGGCCAACTCATTTATGCCAACAACGGCGAGCGCGGCGAGGCCGCCAAAACCAGACCCGACACCCCATCCGGCGTGCTTGCCTCATGGGACGGCAAGTCGGACACATGGGAAATCATCCGCCGCAACCAGTTCACCGAGGTCACCGGACCGGGCGGCATATATGGCAATGACAACCCGGACACCGATCCGTTGTGGACGATGGGATGGGATCACAAGTCGGTCCTGCTGATGTTGTTAGATAAAGGAACGTGGCACACCTTCCGCCTGCCCAAGGGCTCGCATTCCTACGACGGCGCGCACGGCTGGAACACCGAGTGGCCGCGCATCCGCGAAATCGGCGAGGGCGACCGGCTGCTCGCCACCATGCACGGCACGTTCTGGGCGTTCCCGAAAACCTTCTCCGCGAAAAACACCGCCGGCATCGCGCCGCGCTCGAACTACCTCAAGGTCATCGGCGACTTCTGCCGCTGGAACGACCACGTCGTCTTCGGCTGCGACGACACCGCGAAAAACGAGTTCCTCAACAAACGCAAGGCCAAGGGCAGGATCGCCGCGCCGCAGTCGCAATCGAACCTGTGGTTCGTGAAACCCGGACAAATCGACCATCTCGGCCCGGCCATCGGCCGCGGGGCCTTGTGGATGAATGAAGACATCGCCGCCGGCACCGTCAGCGAGCCGTTTCTTATCGCCGGATATGACCGGAAAAGCCTGCATCTCTCGCGCGCTCCCGGCGGAAAAGAAAGCCGCGTCACCATCGAAGTCGATGCCGATGGCAAGGGCTCGTGGGAAAAAATCCGCGAGGTCGAACTAACATCGCCGTCCACATGGTTCGATCTAACAGACGTCAAGGGCGAGTGGCTGCGACTCACGGCGTCCACGGCGCTATCTAATGCCACCGCCATGTTTCATTTGTCCATGAACGACGCGCGCGGCACCACACTCGATCCGATCTTCGCCGGACTCGCCGCCGCCGACGAGAAAGAACTCACCGGCGGCCTCGTTCGCGCGCGCGGCGACAATAAGCGCACTCTCGCCTTCGCCGCCATCGCCGCCGATGGCTCGGACATCGGTTGTTACGAGCTCCACGCCGACCTCACGCTCAAACCCGCCACCGAGCCGGACCTGCATGAGCATGTGAAAACGCACACCCGCATCCCGGTCGGAGTGGTGAGCGCGGATGCCGCCTCGGTCGTGTTCATCGACGACGACGGCAAGCGCTGGCGATTGCCGAAGGGCGATCCGGCGTTCGGCCACCCCGGTCCGCTGGGCGACAGCCGCGCGGCGCGTGAAGTGGCCACCGAGCGCGACCTGTTTCATGCTCACGGCACCTTTTACGAACTCCCCGCCAATAACGCCGGCGGTTTTTCGAAACTCCGCCCCGTCGCCACCCACAACCTGCGCATCCACGACTTCTGCTCCTACCGCGGCCTCTTCATCATGACCGGTATTTCCAACAAAGCGCCTCAAGACAACCCCCACATCATCCGCAGCAGCGACGGCAAGGCCGCGCTGTGGGCCGGGGCCATCGATGATATCTGGGCGATGGGCAAACCCCGCGGCACCGGCGGCCCGTGGTTTGATACACCGGTGAAAGCCGGCCAACCGAGCGATCCCTATCTGGCCACAGGGTATGATATAAAATCGCTGGAGCTTTCCCATCACGGCAAGTCCGCCGTGACCATCCGCCTCGAAGCCGACTTCACCGGCAACGGCTCATGGCAGCCGGTGCGGTCGTTCAATGTGCCGGCAAGCGAGACCTTGAAACATGATTTCCCCGCCGCCTTCGCCGCCTATTGGTTCCGCCTCGTCACGGAACAGGACACCACCGCCACCGCGGCCTTCACTTACCGCTGATTTCTGGAAATTGATGCATGCTGGCATTCAGACTCACCCTCAGGAATCCTCAATCGCCAGAGTGTGCTTGTAATTGGCAAGAACGCGGGGCGTAAGTTCATCGAAGGGTTCCGGAAGGAGATCGGCATCATAGGTGGATGCCAGTGGCGCGGAAGCCTCGCCAAGTTCGGGAAATGACGACAACAACGATGCCGAACCCAGCACCAGAAAGCGCCGGTCCTCCGCCAGCGCGGCGGCGGCTCGGATGAGGTGCTGGAGCGCGGCCAGTGTCATGGGAATCAGAATCTGGCTGGCAGCGGCAAGCCGACGAATGGCGAACAGGATTTGAGTG
>DATISV010000378.1:0-2898 GCA_035468505.1 Luteolibacter sp.
TTCGATCCTCGCCAACGGCATCGATTGGGAAAACACCTGCGAAGCCCCGCAAGACATCACGGACGCGCCCACTCCCGGCGCGAGTTTCGGCGAGCTGCCCGGCTATGCGATGAATGCCACGAACTACAAGCAGGTGGAGAAGGACTTTTCCGAATGGCTCTACCGCAACGAGCGGCTCGACGTGTTTTACTGTCCCGCGCTCAAGGAGTGGTCGAAGCCCGGCGAAAGCGAGGGCGACTTCCGCGTCCGGCTCACCCATGCCGCGCACGAAGCCCGCGACGCCGAAGTCGAAAAGGTCCGCGATACCGCCGCCAAAAAGATCGCCACCTTGGAAACCCGCCTGCGCACGGCCGAGGCGCGGGTCGCCAAGGAGAAGGCGGAGGCCGGTGCGGCGAAGATGACGGCCGGCGTTTCCCTGCTCGGCGGGCTGTTAGGCGGCTTGCTCGGCCGCAAGGTGAACATGACCACGCTCAGCCGCGGCAGCACCGCCATCAACCGCACCACCAGCGCCTACAAGCAGCAGCAGGACGTCGCCCAGGCCAACGCCCGCGTCGAGGACATCGCCCGCGACATCCAGACCCTGCGATCCGAACTGGAAGCGGAAATCGCGAAAATCTCCGCCGATCACGACACCGCGAACCTGAAACTCGAAACCGAAACGCTGAAACCGCGCAGGACCGATGTGAAGGTGGACGAGGTCGCACTGCTGTGGATTCCGGCCCGGTGATTTCAGCGCAAAGTGCCGTGTTTCTGTCAGCCGAGCGTGATCGCGACCGGGCAGTGATCGGAGCCGTGGACGTGCGGCAGGATGGCGGCGGAGGCGACGCGGGACATGAAGGGCGTGGAGACGCCGAAGTAGTCGATGCGCCAGCCGACATTGCGCTGGCGCGCGCCGGCGCGGTAGGACCACCACGAGTAGGCGCCTTCCTGATCCGGGAAGAAGTGGCGGTAACTGTCGGTGAAGCCGGCTTCTAGCAACTTGCCGAAGCTTTCGCGTTCCTCGTCGGAGAAGCCCGGGTTGCGGCGGTTTTCGCGCGGGCGGGCGAGGTCGATCTCCCGGTGGTCGCCGTTGAGGTCGCCGCAGAAGACGACCGGCTTGCGCTCCGCCTCGCGGGCGACGTGGGCGCGGAAGGCGGCGTCCCAATCGAGCCGGTACGAGAGACGTCGTAGTTCGTCCTGGGCGTTGGGGGTGTATACATTGACGAGGGTGAAATCGGGAAACTCAAGCGTGAGCACGCGGCCTTCGCGGTCGTGATCGGCGATGCCGAGTCCCTCGCGGACGTCGAGCGGCTTTTCTCGGGTGAAGACGGCGACGCCGGAGTAGCCGGGTTTTTCCGCGCTGCTCCAGAAGTCGTGATAGCCGCCCAATTCGAGCGGCAGCGGCACCTGGTGCGGGCGGGCCTTGGTTTCCTGAAGGCAGAGGATGTCGGGTGTTTCGGCGGCGACGAATTCGCCGAATCCCTTGCCGAGCACGGCGCGCATGCCATTGACGTTCCACGAGAGGAGTTTCATCGGCGCGGAGCATCGGCGGCGGCGGAGCGGATGGCAAGCGGCGGGGATTCCCGCTTGCTTCGACGGGCGTGCGGCGGTTGGTTTCGGGTCGCAATGAGGGGAACCGAGTGCCGGCCGGCGACGCACCTGCGCGGGATGGAACCCGTGGAGGTGGCGGGTGCCCTGCGCCATCTGCCGGGGATGGTGTTTTTCGACACGGCGGGACATTTGCCGTCAGGAACGTCGCGCGCGCTTTCGGTGATCGCCGCCTGTCCGCGGCGGGTGTTGCACGGCTCGATCCACGACGCGGCGGACCGGCGGGGGCTGTGCGAGACGCTCGCGGCGGGGGCTCGCGACACCGGTGACTTCGGCATCCCGCGCGGCGGCTTGTGCGGCTGGGTGGATTACGAGGGGAAATTCGTTTTCGGCGATTACCCGGAAATGCTGGTGTGCGACCTGGGCGCGGGCACTTGGCACGAAACCGGCGGCCTTTCCGCGCGGATGGTGGAGACGCGAGACGAGACTGTGGAAGTGGGCGAATTCAAGGCACGCCGCGACCGCAGGTGGTTTCCATCAGGCGTGGAGCGCATCCGCGAATGGATCGCGGCGGGCGATATCTATCAGGTGAATCTCGCGCAGGCGTTCGAGGCCCCGGTGCGCGGCGGTTCGTTGTTCGGGCTTTACCGGCATCTGCGCGAGGCTTCGCCGGCGCCGATGGCGGCGTGGCTTTCGCTCGACGGGCGCGAGGTGCTATGCTCCTCGCCGGAGACGTTTTTGAAAATCTCCGGACGCCGCATCGAGACGCGCCCGATCAAGGGCACGCGGCCGCGGTTCGCGGATCCCGACGAGGATTTGCGATCCGCCTACGAACTCCAGACCTCCGCCAAGGAGATCGCCGAACTGGTGATGATCACCGACCTGCTGCGCAACGACCTCGGACAGGTCTGTGAATTCGGCAGCGTGGAGGTGGCGGAAATGCTGCGGCTCGAATCGCTCGCGCAGGTGCATCACCTCGTTTCCACCGTCACCGGCATGCTGCGGCCGGAAATCGACGCCGTCGAGGCGCTGGCGGCGTGTTTCCCCGGCGGCAGCATCACCGGCGCGCCTAAGAAGCGGGCGATGGAAATCATCCGCGAACTCGAACAAGCACCGCGCGGCATCTATTGCGGCGCGATCGGCTGGCTCGGATACCACGGTGAGAGCCAGTTCAACATCGCCATCCGCACGCTGGTGCGGGAAAACGACAGACTCGTCTATCAGACCGGCGCGGGCATCGTCGCGGACTCCGATCCGCAGCGCGAATACGAGGAAACCCTGCACAAGGCCGCCGGCATCCGGCTGGCGGCGGAACGGTGGCGAGCCGCCGCATCGGGCTGCATGCGATCGGGAGGCAAGATGCAAGACATC
>DATISV010000379.1:0-3259 GCA_035468505.1 Luteolibacter sp.
AAATGAAGCTCAAGCAGATGGGCGAAACCATCTCACGAAAAATTCCATCGGACAGCGTGGTGATCCATGAGTTGCC
Source organism: Luteolibacter sp. (assembly GCA_035468505.1). Classification (GTDB taxonomy): domain Bacteria; phylum Verrucomicrobiota; class Verrucomicrobiia; order Verrucomicrobiales; family Akkermansiaceae; genus Luteolibacter. The sequence continues at coordinate 77 of DATISV010000379.1, forward strand.
GGGTGACGACAGCTCCCCAGGTTCTCGCTCCACGGCGCTGGCATCGAATGAGTCTTCTCCCGCACGCAGCCAACGCCTCCGCACCGATCTCCCCGCCGAACTGATCGAAGGCACGCCGCAGCGAATGAACGTACCCAACCTCGAAGTCCCCAAGGACGGCCCGGCGGGAGCGGAGACGTGGAGTTTGGCGTCGCGCGGCAGTTCCGTGGAGAGGAAGAGTGCAGGCCAGGCGGAAATCGCTCGAAAGCCGTCACCCCCGGTATCGTCCAGGTCCAAGGCGATCGCTGCCAACACCGTGTCGCCAACCGCCATTCCGGTGCCGGATGTTGAAGTGAGCGAGCCTTCGCTCGCATTCGGTAACACGGATCTGGGAGCCACTTGGGGCGGCGGAACAGTTGGAGGTGGTTTTACCGCCGATTCGGCTCCGGGCGATTCGGGGTCGGACACGGATTCCCGGACGAATGCTCCCGTGGATGGGTTTGCCGATGCCAATGGAACGCTTGCCGGCCGGGTTGGAGGCACGGCCTTCCCCGTCACTCCCGCGACACCCACGGAGATCGCCGCCAACACCCGGGCCGAAGAACAGACCGCACAACCTCGACCCGCCGGCCGTGTCATCACAGAAGAAGTGCGTTACAAGATCGATGAATCGGACAAGCAGCCTGCACATGATGCATCGGATGCCGATTACTGGGATACTTCCAAGCTGGCGGCCGCCAATACGGGCAAAGACAAGGAATTGGAAATCCATGCCGGATACAAAAACGAATATTTGTTCCGCGGTGTCGCTCTGGATGTTGATGCTTCCTTGCTGCCGGACGACCCCGAAGCCCTCGCCAAGGCCATCCGGGAGCAGGAGGACAAGGTCGAGGAACGCCGCAAGGTGCTAGCGACCATCGTCCGCACGAAAGGGATCAACTACAAGGGCCAGGACTCGTTCTACAGTCAGGAAGGCGTGGATGAACACCTGGGCGCGCGAAGTGCGCTGCAGGCTTATCATGAACTTGAGCGGGATAAAATCCAGCTTGAGACCCAGATCAACAGCTTGCTCAAGTATGATAGCGAACAGTTGATGGTTTATGCGGCCGGCCTGGATTTGCCCGACAACAATGTCCGCCAGCTTTATCCCAAGTATCTTGAGGCCAAGCGGCAGTTGGAGGGTGAAACTTTGAAGGGGCTGGGCGACGAGCATCCATCCGTCAAGGCCAAGGTAGAGCAGATGGAGGCTCTCAAGCGCCAACTCGACGAGTCGGACATCAACCTGCGTCAGACCAGGCGCGCCCAGCTGGAGCTTGCCACCAATCGATTGAAGGAGGCCGAGGCCATGAAGGACCAGCCCCGTGAGCTGGCGATCAAACGCGCTGCCGATGCCCATGACTACGTCGATGCCAAGCGGGAATTCGAGCAAGACCAAGAGCTTCTCCAACAGATGAAACTCAAGTTGATGCGCGCGAAGGCGGAAGCGCCCAAGCCGGATCTCACGAAGTTGATGGAGGAAATTTCCGCTGCGGAAGAACCTTACTCCACGTTCTCCCTCAACATCAGCGACGCCTCGTTCCGCATCGCGCAGGCGGCGCTGGCCAAGGGCGAGCAGCCCGATCCTGCGGGCATCAAGGTCGAGCAGTTTTACAATGCCGTCGATTACGGTGATCCCGCTCCGGCATCGAACGAGCCGGTGGCCTGCGCCATCGAACAGGCCGCGCATCCGGTGATTCCGGGCCGCAATCTGGTGCGCATCGCGCTCAAGACCTCAGCCGTCGGCCGCTCCGCCGCGCAGCCGCTGCGGCTCACCCTGCTCGTCGATCAATCCGGCTCGATGACCCGCGCCGACCGCCGCGCGGCAATGGACAAGGCGCTTGCAGGACTCGCCGGATTGCTGACCAAGGACGATGTTGTCAACGTGATCGGATTTTCCCGCACGCCGCGCCTGCTGGCGGACGGCATGACCGGCGACCAAGCCGGAAAACTCGCGGATCTCGTCAATCAATCGGCCAGCGAGGGGGGCACGAACCTGGAGGAGGCCATGAAACTGTCCGAGCAGCTCGCCCTCCGCCACCAACAGCCCGGCGCGCAGAACCGCATCGTGCTTTTCACCGACGGTGCGGCCAACCTCGGCGACGCCGATCCCGAACGGCTTGCGGAAAAGGTGAAGGACCTGCGCCAGAAAGGCATTGCCTTCGACATCGCCGGCATCGCCGCGGACGATCTGAACGACGCGCTGCTCGGCGAACTCGCCCGCAATGGCAACGGAAGATATTATGTCGTCGGCAAGGACGCCGATGACAACTTCGCCAAGCAACTCGCCGGTGCCTTCCGCCCCGCCGCGGAGAACGTGAAGGTGCAGGTGCGTTTCAATCCGGAACGCGTGGCGCGCTACAAGCTCATCGGCTTCGAGAAGGATCGCCTCAGGACCGAGGACTTCCGCAACGACAAGGTGGACGCCGCCGAACTCGCCGCCGAGGAGGCGGGTGTGGCCATCTATCAGGTCGAGCCGCTGCCCGAAGGCCGTGGCGAGATCGGCGAAGTGAGCGTGCGCTTCCGCGACACCGCCGCCGGCGAAATGGTCGAGCGCGCGTGGACGATCCCGCATGATGCGGCGGCCCCGGCGCTCGACCGCGCCACGCCGTCGATGCAACTCGCGACGCTCGCGATGCTCGCCGCCGAAAAGCTGAAAGGCGGCCCGCTCGGCGAAGCGGTGGATTTCAGGCAGTTCGCCGCCGCACAGGCGGAGGTGAAAGCTTACTACTCCGGCAACCCGCGCGTCGCGGAACTGCTGCGCATGGTGGAGATGCTGAAGTGAGAATTTACCGGGGATTTACACAATCTGAAATCATAGGACTCATAAGACCTATAGGACCTATTCCACCACCGCTATGAAAACACTGCCAATCCTGTTTCTAACAGCTCTCACCCTCGTCGCCCAGGAAACGGAAGAGCGCATGGTCCTCGTCCCATGGGCGAAGGCCCCCAAGGAAGCGCCGCTGTTCTTTTCCGCCACCGCCCGGGTGAATGCCACGGTCGGGCTGGATGCGGTGACCACCGAGCAGGCGATTGACTTCCGCATCCATCAGGGGAAATCCGGCGCGCTCACGCTGGCGTTGCGCGGGGAAGGGGAGGTGACGCAAGTCACCGGCGAGGGCCTGCGCGATTGGTCGTTGAGGGTAGCGGAAGATGGTTCGCGCT
>DATISV010000380.1:0-5308 GCA_035468505.1 Luteolibacter sp.
ACGACCCGCAGATCTACCGCGAGCGCAAGGCGATGGGCGCGGCGCTTGTCCCGCAGGTTGTCGAAGCCATCGGCGGCGGATTCGACAAAGCCATCTTTTCGTTCATTCCCAACACCGCCGAGACCGCGTATTACGGCCTGATGGAAGGCCTGCGCCTCCACCGCCGCCAGGAAGTGCGCGATTCCATCATCCAGGCCGCCACCAGTGGCGCACTCACGCCGGACCTAGTGGACCAACTGATCCTGCGCAACTGGCCGCAGGGCGAGAAAATCGCCCACAAGGACATCAAAATGCGCACCTTCATCAGCCAGGAAAAAGGCCGCGACCAGCTTGTATCGCACGTTTATGATATCACTTACGGTGTGGTAGAACCCGGCGATTGTCTTGTCGCGCTCGACGACTCGATTGTCCGCGGCACCACGCTCAAGAAATCCATTCTCAAGATACTCGCCCGCACCCACCCGTCGAAGATCGTTGTCTGCTCCACCGCGCCGCAGATCCGCTATCCGGATTGCTATGGCATCGACATGTCGGAACTCGGCAAGTTCATCGCCTTCCAGGCCGCCGTCGCCCTCCACCGCCGCGCCGGAAAACAGTCGCTGCTGGATGATATCTACGACTGTTGCCGCGCCGAACTGAAGAAGCCCGCCGCCGAGCGACGCAACTGCGTGCAGCGCGTGTACGAGGCATTCACCGACGAGGAAATCTCCACCGAGATCAGCCGCATGGTCTATCCGGAAAACACCGACTGGCACGGCGAGGTTCAGGTCATTTTCCAGACCATCGAAAACCTCCACGCCTCCATCAAAGGCGATTGCGGCGACTGGTATTTCACCGGCAACTACCCCACCCCCGGCGGCTACTCGATGGTCAACCTCGCCTACCTACGCTGGTTCGAGGGGGTCGGCGGCCGCAGCTACGACCTGCCGTTGTGAAACCACTCACCGCCGCTTCGCCACCTGCTTGTGGAACAGCGGCACCAGGTTTCCCTCCATCCACGCGAAGGCCGCTTCGAGTCCTTCTTCCTGATAGACTTTCCCGATCCCGGCATCCACCCGCGTCGGATTGCCGAAGGCGCTGAGGAAATCGTTCGACGTCAGCCGCGTGAACCACTCGCCGTCCATCGAGTCGCGCTCGCGCAGCACGAACTGGCGGGCAAACAAGGCCAGCACCGCGTCGCCGACCCATGCGGCTTCGCGCTCCCGTTTCAAATCATCGTCCCTGCGGCTCATGCGCGAGCATGTGCATCACGGAAACGGCCGCACAAGTTTTTGCATCCGCTCGCGCTGGATCCGTTCGCGCAGCCGCTCTTCGGACTCCGCGTCCCAGTAGCCGGGCCGCAATTCGAGAAACACCGAGGAATACGGCAACGCGGTCTGCGTGCGGATCACCAGCACGTCGAAACTGCGGTTCGCATCCTCGATCAAGGTCAGCAGCGCCTGCTGGTCCAGCTCGGTGAACTCGTGGCCGTGCATGGACTCGCGAAGCCGATCACGCAATTGGTCGATGCCCGGCGCGTAGTCGTTTTCGACCGACCGCAACTCGCGCGTCAGATAGACCTGCGGCCGCAGGTTTTCGGTGCGTTCGAGCGCTTGCAGCACATAGTCCACCGCCTCCGGCACCTCCACCGGCGCGTTCACCAGCCGCAGGCCCGGGCGGTTGTGCAGTGGAAACGAGGCCTCCGCCACCACGATCCAGTTGCGGTATCCCAACTGCGCCGACTGCCGGTCCACTGCAGCACGCCACGTGTCATGCCCGCCGCCGAGGGACACACAGCCCGCCGCCAGCCACACGGCCGCAATCCCCGACAACCAACCCGCCAACTTCATCAGAGGCAGTAATATCGCGGCCCGCCAGCCTGTCAACGCGGTGCCCTGCGAATGACACCTCATTGGAAAATTCCGAACCCGGATTTCGGTTACGCCACCTTGACCTCGTTCGGACGAGACAGCACCGTGCCGGCGTGCGCTCCGTATTGATCACCGGCGGCAACGGCGGGCTCGGCCTGGCAATTGCCCGTTATTTCCTCAGCCACGACCCCGACGCCCGCGTTTGGCTCGGACTTCACAACCGCCGCGACCACGCGGAAATCCTTGCCGGTGAATACCACGACCGCTGCCGGCTCATGAACCTCGACGTCACATCCCCCGCGGCATGGGAAAACGCCATCGGCGAAATCCTCGCCAGCGACGGCCGCATCGACGTGCTGGTGAACAACGCCGGCATGCACCGCGATTCGTTGCTCGCCAACATGCCGAATGATACATGGCATGATGTGATATCCGCGAATCTCGACGCCACCTTCCACGGCTGCCGCGCGGTCGTCGCGCCGATGATGCGCCAGCGCTGCGGGCGCATCGTCAACATCGCCTCGCTCAGCGCCATCCTGCCGCCGGTGGGCCAGACGAACTATGCAGCCGCCAAGGCCGGCGTCGTCGCGCTCGGCCGCACGCTCGCCAAGGAAGTCGCGCGCGCGGGCATCACGGTGAATTCCATCCTACCCGGCTACATCGAGACCGGGGCGCTCGCGGGCATGGATGAGGAGGCGCGCAAGGCCGCGCAAAAAAACATCCCGATGCGCCGTTTCGGCAAACCCGCCGAAGTGGCCGCCGCGGTCTATTTCCTTGCCAGCCAGGAAGCCGCCTATATCACGGGTGCCGCCCTCAAAATCGATGGCGGCATTTTCTGAATCCCACTTATTTCCCATCATGCAAGGCGAGCCGCTGCGGAGCAAAATCAAGGAAGTCATGGTCGAGGAGTTGATGCTCGACTCCGCTCCGCAGGAAATCGGCGACAGCACCCCGATCTTCGGCCCCGAGGGACTGGGGCTCGATTCGGTGGACGCGCTGCAGCTCGTGGTCGCCATCGAGAAACACTTCGGCTTGAAAATCGCCGACCCGGCCGCGGCGAAGGGCATCCTGGAGAGCGTCGCCACCATCGCCGCGGAAATCGAAAAAAACGCGGCCTCTTCATGAGCGCCGGACCGCCCGCATGAAAGCGGCCCTGTTTTTTCTGCTCAAACTCGCGCTCACCGCGCTGTGTCTCGGCTGGGCGTTTTCGCAGGTGGACTTCGGCCACTCGGTGTTCTCCGACCCAAGCGCGGTGGACTACCGCTGGCTTGCGGCGGGCGTGGCTCTGGCCGGAGTCTCGGTGGTGCTCCAAGGACTGCGCTGGTGGTGTTTTCTGCGCGGCCAGGCACTGCGCGTCACACCCGGCCGGGCGGTGGAACTCACCATGATCGACGGCCTTTTCAGTCTCGCCTCGGTCAGCGGCCTCGGCGGCGATGCGGTGCGGATCTTTCTCATCATGCGCGATCATCCGGGCAGGAAACTCGCGATCGCCGCGGCGGTGACGGTCGATCACCTCGCGGGTCTGGTCGCGCTGGCGGTGTTGTTTTTCATCGTTTCCGCCGCGCGCTTCGAAGCACTCGCCGATCCCAGCGCGCTGGGCCGCGGGGTGATCCACTTCGCGTGGTTCTATCTGGGCGGCGGCCTCGCGCTGGTGACGCTGATGTTCGTGTTCGCGTCGCCTCCGGTGCATCGGCGCGTCCACGCGAACGACCGTTTCGCGCGCTGGCCGTTGATGCGGCGAATTCCCGAGGCGCATGACTTGTATCGGCAAAACCCCCGCTGGTCGCTCGGCGGGCTGGCGTTTTCCTTCGCGATGTTCGCCGCGTATTTCTCCGCCTACTTCTGCGGACTGCGCGCTGTGGGCGGCGAAACGGCCTATGGCACCGTGATGGCCGCCATGCCGGTGATCGACGCCATCAGCGGCATGCCCGTTTCCGTTTCCGGGATTGGCGTGCGGGAAAAACTCTTCGAGGTCCTGCTGCACGACCTCGCCGGCGTGCCGCCCGCCACCGCGGTGGCCGCCTCGCTTGCCGGGTTCGCCTGCAACGCGCTGTGGGCACTGCTCGGCGCGCTGTTTTTCCTGAAAAAACGTGACCGCATCAAAGTCACCGAGCTGCACGACACCGACGACTGACAGCTTGCCGAGCGCCCGCCACCCATGCAGCCTGCGCCCATGCACGACGCACCACAGGTAGGCATCATCATGGGCAGCACGTCCGATTGGCCGACGATGGAACACGCCGCCCGCACCCTGCGCGAACTCGGAGTGACCTGGGAAGCCGAGGTCGTGAGCGCGCACCGCACGCCGGACAAACTTTACTCGTACGCCTCCGCCGCCCGTAGCCGCGGGTTGAAATGCATCATCGCCGGTGCCGGCGGTGCGGCACACCTGCCCGGTATGACCGCCGCCATCACCGACCTGCCCGTGCTCGGCGTGCCGGTGGAATCCCGCACGCTCAACGGCGTGGACTCGCTGCTTTCCATCGTGCAAATGCCCGCCGGTATCCCCACCGCCACCTTCGCCATCGGCAAGGCCGGCGCGGTGAACGCCGCGCTTTTCGCCACCGCCATGCTCGCCAACGAATCGCCCGCGCTCGCGGAAAAACTCGCCGCCTACCGCGCCAACCAGACCGCCACGGTGAAAGCGGCCACGCTGCCATTGCTGGATTGAACCCATGGCCACGCATCCCATCCACCCGCCGCACTGTATGTTGGGCGTGATCGGCGGCGGCCAGCTCGGCCGCATGCTCGCGCTCGCCGCCCGCCGCATGAACGTGCGCACCGCCGTCTGGACCGGCGGCCTCGAAGCCCCGGCCGTGGAAGTAGCCGACGAGGTGATCGACCTGCCATTCGACGACCCGCAGGCGCTCGAACACTTCTGCCAGGTTTCCACGGTGGCCACCATCGAGTTCGAAAACATCCCGCACGCCACTCTCGTCGGCGTGGCCGAGCGCCTGCCGCTCCACCCCTCCCCCGCCGCGGTGGAAATCTGCCAGAACCGCGAGCGTGAGAAAAATTTCCTGCGCCGCCACGGCATCCCGTGCACGGACTTTTGGGTCGTCGCCAGCGCAGGTGAACTCGCCGCCGCGATGCGCGAACTCGGCGGTGCCGGTGTATTGAAAACCGCCGCCTTCGGTTACGACGGCGGCGGCCAGATCAAGCTGCGCGGCGATGAAAACCCGCAGGAAATCTGGCAGGCATTCAACTCGCCACGCGGCGTGCTCGAAGCCTGGGTGCCCTTCGAAATGGAACTCTCGGTGATGATCGCCCGCGACGCCCACGGTGTGACCACCGCCTACGATCCCGCGGAAAACCAGCATCGCGCACACATTCTCGATCTCTCTATCGTTCCCGCGCGTGTCAGCGGCGAAGTCTCGCAACACGACGTCGCCATTGCCGCCAAGGTCGCCACCGCGCTCGACTACCGCGGCATCATGGGCGTCGAGTTTTTCCTCAAG
>DATISV010000381.1:0-6753 GCA_035468505.1 Luteolibacter sp.
GCTCGACGCCAAGGTGATCGGCATCTCCGGCGACAACCCGTTCGCGCAGGCCGCGTGGGCGGAAAAGGAAGGCATCACCATTCCGCTGCTCAGCGATTACGAGCACGCGGTGGCCAAGTCCTACGGCGTGGCCTACGAGCAGTTCCTGCCCGAGGCGAACCTCATCATGGGCGGCGTGGCCAAGCGCTCCGCCTTCGTCATCGATAAAAACGGCGTGGTGCAATACGCCGAGGTGCAGGACCATCCGAAGGACCTGCCCGACTTCGAAGCCGTCAAGGCCGCGCTCAAGGCGCTGTGAGCTTTTCGCAACAGGTGGGGCGCTACCGCCGGGAGCGCCGGAGAATGAGATGTGAATGAAATGTCCTTGGACGCGCGCAAGGCCGACAAGGGCCATATCATTCGCGTTCCATTCGCCGGTTCCCCCGGCGGTGGAACCCTACCGGTGCTTGCGCGCCACCTCATTCATTTCGGTCGCACACCCGGCGGGTGCACGATGATGCGGGGTTCGGGGTTGTTTCGCAGATAGGCGAAACCCCAGCCTAACAGAACGGCGAGTTTGTTGCGGAAGCCGATCAGAAAAGCGATGTGGATGAAAAGCCAGGCCAGCCACGCCGGATAGCCACGCAGTTTCATCGCGCCGGATTTCACCACCGCGTGGTTCTTGCCGATGATGGCCATCAGTCCCTTGTCGAAGTAGCGGAACGGCGGTCGCGGGCCGTCGTTCGTCCCGTCTTTTTCCCGCAGCAGGTGATTGGCCACATGCCGCCCCATCTGCACCGCGGCGGGTGCCACGCCGGGCACCGGTTGCTCGTCCGCATCGCGCATTCTCACCAGGTCGCCGGCTACGAAAATGTCCGGGTGCCCCGGCACCGACAAATCCGGCTCCGGCGCGATGCGTCCCGCGCGGTCGGCGAGCGGCACGCCGAGCGTGGCGGTCAGCGGCACCGCCTCGACACCCGCCGCCCAGATGACGGCCGCGCTTTCCAGCGTTCCGCCGTCGGCGAAATGCAGGCATCCGGCCGTCACATCCCGCACTCTCGTGCCGGTGCGCACTTCGACGCCGAGTTTTTCCAAACGCCTGCGGGCGTATTCGCTCTGGTCCGCATCGAAGGCTTCGAGAATCCGCCCGCTGCCTTCTACCAGAATCACCCGCAGATTGCGGGTGTCGATGCGGCGGAAATTCGTGTGCAGCGCGCGCCGTGCGAGATCGGCGAAGGCCCCGGCGAGTTCCACCCCCGTCGGCCCGCCGCCGACGATGGCCACCGTCATCAACCGCTTGCGCTCCTCGCCGTCTTCGGTCAATTCGGCCTGTTCGAGGTTCGAGAGCACGGTGCGGCGGATCGCCTGCGCATCGGCCAGCGACTTGAGGCCGAGCGTGTGGTTTTCCCACTCCGCGTTGCCGAAAAACGAAGTCCGCGCACCGCAGGCAAGCAGCAGGCGGTCGAATTGATAGATCGTGCCCGAGCGGCCGCTGGCGGTGTGCGCCGCGGCGTCGATGGCGGTGATCTCGTCCATCAAAACCGTCACGTTGGACGCCTTGGCGAGAATCTGGCGGATCGAGCGCGCGATGTCCGGCGCGGCCAGCGAGGCGGTCGCCACCTGATAGAGCAGCGGCTGGAACAGATGGTGGTTGGTGCGGTCCACCAGCGTCACTTCGAATCGCGCGTCGCCCGCGAGCCGGCGGGCGCATTCGAGCCCCGCGAAGCCGCCGCCGATGATCAACAGCCGGGTCGGTGAATCGGTCATGCCCATCCCATGCACCGATCGCGACCTCGGGCAAGTGGAGCTTGTCGGATTTTCCGCGAAATCCGGAAATCAGGATCAGCATCCATATCTTCAATGATACCTGCTTTTTCGCTCTTTATTGCGCGGTCTTCGCAGGGTGTCGATTTCAGAAGCTATTTCCGCCGCAATCCGAAACCGGGATTCCGACGATGGTGGCGTAAAGTCATGACACGCACGCCGTCCAGTTCCTGATAGAACAGAAGGTGGTACGGGAAGCGGTGTAGATTGGCCCGACGCCAACCGCAGGGATCGAAGTGAAACCGCTGCGGGTGATCATCCACTTCTTTGCAAATCCGCTCGAATTCCGCCTAGAAGTCATCGCCAAGCATGTCGCTGACCGAGTCGTAGTAGCGGAGTGCCGCGGACACATCACGTCGGACGTGTGGATGGAAACGGGGCATCAGCGGCGGCGGTCTGAAAAAACACCCTCGCGCAGTTCGGCCATTGAGATCATCGCCGCCTCACCGGATTGGGACTGGCGCATCCTTTCCGCGACTTCTTCGTCAGAAACGTCGTAGTCCGGCTCCGGCAGGGTATGGATGAGGAAACTCGCCAGCGAGGCCCTTTGCTCCACGGGCAGGGTCGCGGCCATCTCCTTGAAGTCGGCGAATGTGGTCATGAGTGAAACTTATCAGATCCCGGGAGTTTCGGAAGAGGGGATTTTCACAAGCATTTTTCCACGGCAAGTGGAGCTTGCCGGATTTCCGTGAAACCCGCAGTTTGTTGCCGATGTCCCAGCTCGAATCCCTTGTCGCGCTCAACGCCCTGCCGAAGATCGGCCCGGTGCGGGTGCGCCGGCTGCTGGAGGCCTTCGGCGACGCCGCTTCCTTGCTCGGCGCGCCGATCGACCGCCTCCGCCGCGTGGACGGGGTGGGGGAGGAGACCGCGAAAATCCTTCACAAGTGGGAGGATCACGCCGACCCCGTCGCGGAAATCGAAGAAGCCGCCCGCCGCGGCATCGCGATCGTCACGCAGGATGATGAGGCCTATCCCGCGCCCTTGCGCGATGCCTACGATCCGCCGCTGTTGTTATATGTCTGGGGCACGCTCGACGCGCGCGACCGCCATGCCATTGGCGTGGTCGGCACGCGCCGGGCCACGCACTACGGATCGCAGGCGACCAAGAAGTTTTCCTATCAGCTCGCGCAGTCCGGCTTCACCATCATCTCAGGTCTGGCGCGCGGCATCGACACCGCCGCGCACGAGGCCTCCGTGGCCGCCAAGGGCCGGACCATTGCCGTGGTCGGCTCGGGACTGGCGAAACTCTATCCGCCGGAAAACCTCCCGCTCGCCGAGAAAATCGCCGATGGAAACGGCGCGGTGGTTTCCGAATTCCCGCTGCACACCGCGCCCGACAAACAGACATTCCCGATGCGCAATCGCATCGTCGCCGCATGGTCGCGCGCGCTGCTGGTGATCGAGTGCCCCGCGTGGTCCGGTTCGCTCATCACCGCCAACCTCGCTTCGGAATACGGCAAGCCGGTCTTCGCCGTGCCCGGCCCGATCGACAAACCCACCTCCGCCGGTTGCAACCAGCTCATCCGCGAGGGTGCCACGCTGGTCGCCGATCCCGGCCACATCCTCGACGACCTCGGCGAACTCCCCTTCGCCCGTAAATCGTCCATCCCTGCGGAAACTCCCGATCTGCCCGAACTCCCCGAAGACGAGGCCGCGGTCTTCGCCCTGTTGGACGGCGACGAATCCCCGGTGGACCGCATCATCGAACGCAGCGGCCTGCCCGCCCATGTGGTGACGGCCACCCTGATGAAACTTGAAATGCGGCGGCTCGTCCGTGCGTTTCCCGGCTTCCGCTACGCGCGGAGATGATATGAAGCTGTAGCGGCGGGGCTTGTCGCGGCCGGATGCCGCAGCCTGTTAGATTGCGTCATGAATCCCGATTCCCGGCCAGGACCGCACTCCGCAAGATCGTCCCCGGCCGCCGCGTATTCCTCGCCCGTGAGTTCCCATACCGCCATCCGCCGTCTGATCTGGTGGCTTGCCATCGGCATCGTGCCGCAGATCGCGGGCGCGGCGACGGACCCATGGGAAATGCCGCCGATGCGGTATTCCGAAACACCCGCCAGTGACGTGCTGGCCCGGATGGCGGCGGAATCGCCCGGGGGCGAAATCCATGTCGAGGGTGCCACGCCGCTGGAAAAACTGCGCTTCGTGCTCCGCTTGCTCGACGTTCCGGAGGAATCGCAGATCCTCGTGTTTTCCAAAACGAGCAAACAAAACCCGCTCATTTCCCCGGACAACCCGCGTTGTCTGTTCTTCAATGAAAACTCCTACGTCGGCTACGTGCCCGGCGGTGACATCGAAGTCATCACCCACGATCCCGCGCTCGGCGTGGTGTTTTACATGATCCGCGCGGGCTCGGCAGTGGACCGCATGCGGGTTGCGCGCCAGGGTTCGCAATGCCTTTCCTGCCATGGCAGCGCGCGCACCGAGTCGGCGCCCGGGGTGCTGGTGCGCTCGGTGTTTCCCGACGAATCCGGCCAGCCGCTGTTCTCGCTCGGCAGCTTCCTCATCGACCACAGCAGCCCGCTGCGCGAGCGCTGGGGCGGCTACTACGTCACCGGCCGCAGTTCGCTGCCCCATCTCGGCAACCGCACCTTCGTGGAGACGCCGCAACGCGAGTTCCCGGAAGAAGCGCTACAACTCGACAGCGTCGGTGACCGCATCGACACCTCGCGCTACCCGCGCGAAACCAGCGACATCGTCGCGCTCATGGTGCTCGAACACCAATGCCGCGTGCACAACGCGCTCACCGCCGCGGCCATGAACTACCGCCGCATGCACTGGCTCCAGCAATCCATCAACCCGGACGCCGATCCCGACGATGGCGATGTCGGCCGGATCGCCGACGAGACCGCGGCGCGCATCGCCGACCTGTTGTTGTTCGAAAACGAAGCCCCGCTCGGCGATGACGGCATCGTGGGCGACACCTCATTCCAGGACGCGTTCGCGAAACGCTTTCCGCAAACCAAGGACGGCCGCTCGCTGGCGGAGTTCCAACTCTACAGCCAGCTCTTCAAGCACCGCTGCTCGTACATGGTCTATTCCGAAGCCTTCCGCTCGCTGCCCGCACGCATCCGCACCTCCGTCATCGCGCGACTCCACCACATTCTTGCTAACAAGCCCGCACCCGGCCTGCATCCCGATCTCGGCGCATCGAGCCGCAAACGCATCGCCGCCATCCTCGCTGAAACGCTGCCCGGCTGGCCGGGATGACTTGCTACCACTTGTCGAACGGTTTCTTCGCGTCCGGATTGGGGAAGGGCATCAGGGCCTTGGTGTCGGTGTGGAAACCTTCGAGGATTTTTTTCATCTTCGCCACCACTTCGGGGTTTTCCGCGGCCACGTTGTCGCGCTCGCCGGGGTCCTTGCCGAGGTGGAACAGCTCGGCGGGCTTGTTCCAGGACCAGTCGATGTATTTCCAATCGCCCAGACGCACCGCGGAGCCGGGGATGCCGCCTTGGTTTCCCCAGTGCGGGAAATGAAAGTAGAGCGGACGTTCATCGTTGGTCGCAGACGGGTTTTTCAGTGCGGAAACGAAGGACACGCCGTCCTTGTGTTGCTCCGGCAAGGCCGGCTGGCCAGCCGCTTCAAGAATGGTGGGGAAGAAGTCCGTCGAAATCACCGGCCAGGACGACGTGGCGCCTTCGGCGGTCACGCCGGGCCAGCGCACGATCACCGGCTCGCGCACTCCACCCTCGTAGAGCCAGCCCTTGCCGGCGCGGAACGGGAGGTTGCTGGTGGGCGAGCCTTCAGAGGTCGAGAGCCCGCCGTTGTCGGAGGTGAAAATGACCAAGGTGCGGTCGGCCACTCCTGCTGCATCGAGCGAATCGAGCACCTTGCCGACGGCCTGGTCCATCGCCTCGACCATCGCGGCATAGACGGCGTGGGATTGCACGCTGCGGTTTTTGCGCGGCGGTTCCTCATCGAAACGGTCCTCCAGCCCGCGCTCGCTACGACGTTTCTCGTACTTCTCCACCAGGTCCGGCCGGCCCATCAGCGGGGTGTGCACGGAATAGAACGAGAGCATGGCGAAGAACGGGCGGTCCTTGTTTTCCGCAATGAATTTCCCGGTCTCGTTGGCGAGACGGTCGGGCAGGTGTTCGCCCTTGGGACCGTCGGGCAGGTTGGGGTTTCCGTAGGGTGAGAAATAGCGGTCGCCGCCGTAGGTGCCGCCCTTCTCGTGGCCGCCGAGGTTGTGATCGAAACCGTGATCCGTGGGCCATGAGCCTTCTGGGCCGAGGTGCCACTTGCCGGCGAAGAAGGTGGCATAGCCCCGCTCCTTGAGCGCTTCCGCGAGCGTGGTGTGGGCTTTGGCGAGCTGGCCGAGATAGGGCGCGGGCAGCATCGGGTAGCGTTGACGGTTTTTGAATTTCCCGTCGCGCAGCGGATCGTAGTTTTCCGGCAGGGCCTCGCCGAAGAATTCGTTCGGGCCGCCGAAGTAGTTGGTGTTGCGCGTGCGGGCCGGCCACTGGCCGGTCAGGATGGCGGAGCGGGTGGGCGAGCAGACCGGGCTGGCGGCGTAGCCATCGGTGAAACGCACGCCGGAGTCCGCCAGGCGCTTCAAAGCGGGCGTGTCGTAGAACGCATCGGGATTGTAGGGCGAGATGTCCGTCACCCCGAGGTCGTCGGCGAGGAACAGGATGACATTCAAGGGTTTTTCGGCGGCGGTGACGGCAGTAACTCCGGCCGTTAGAAGGAGGCTGAGCAAATGTTTCATCGCGGCGAATCTACCTGCGGGGATGGTGACGGCAAGGGCAATGCCCCCGTCATGGCGTGAGGCTGAGGCCCACGCGATAGAATCCCCTGCCCGGCGGGGCATCGGCGGGCGGGATGGTGGCGCGGAGTTCGTCGCCACCGAGGGAGGTGATGGGAATGCCCGGAACCTCGTCCCACGAACCGGGGGCGAGTGTGGTGGAGAGCTCGACGACAAATGATACCTGGTCCTGA
>DATISV010000382.1:0-3516 GCA_035468505.1 Luteolibacter sp.
GTGGGAAATTACTCCAACGAACTCAAGCACCTGCGCAACCGCCCGCGCATCCATTTCACCAAAGGCTGCCACGCATGGGGCGTGATCGAAGGAATCCACTACTACGATTTCTTCGGCTCCATCCGGATTCCCAACGACCAGATCCGCCCCGAGCCGGCTGAAACCGACGACGACGCAAACGATGGATCCGAGGATTGAAGCCGATAAAACCCTGCGTCGTCTCGAAGACCGCCTCGCCGCCGGTCTCGGCCGCGAAGGATACGCGCTCGATGGCGATCACGCCGCGGCGTGGGAAATCTTCCAGCGCCGCCTGCACAAGCGCTGGCCGGAGTTCTTCGCCCTGCTTTTCGAGTTATATGGTGGCCGTTACGATTTGTATTACTTCCTCGAGCGCATCCTGTTCACCATGGCGCGCGCCGCACTCGACCGCGAGCCGGCGCTGCGCGAGCACGACCTCGTCCACGAGCACGACCCAGCGTGGCACCTGTCCCAGCGCATGGCCGGCGGCGCGCTCTATGTGGACCTGTTCAGCGAAAACCTCTGCCGGATGCGCGAACAGGTCGGTTATTTCAAGGATCTCGGCCTCAGCTATGTGCACTTGATGCCGCTGTTCGCCGTGCGCCCGGGCGACAACGACGGCGGCTACGCCATCAGCAACTACCGCTCGGTCGATCCGCGGCTCGGCACCGTCGAGGACCTGCGCACGCTGGCCCGCGAGCTGCGTGAGGCCGGCATCTCGCTGGTGCTCGACTTCGTCTTCAACCACACCGCCGACGACCATGACTGGGCGCGCAAGGCGCAGGAGGGCGATCCGGAATTCCGCGACTATTATTATATCTTCCCGGACCGACACATGCCGGACCAATACGAACATCACTTGCGCGAGATCTTCCCGACGGTGAAACGCGGCAACTTCACCTGGCACGAGGGCATGCAAAGCTGGGTGTGGACCACCTTCAACACCTTCCAGTGGGACTTGAAATACGCCAATCCGGCGGTGTTCGACGCGATGCTGGAAGAGATGCTCTTCATCGCCAACACCGGCGTGGACATCCTGCGGCTCGATGCGGTGGCCTTCATCTGGAAACGCATGGGCACCTCCTGCGAGAACCTGCCCGAGGCCCACACGCTGATCCGCGCGTTCAACGCCGCCGTGCGCATCACCGCGCCGAGCCTGCTCTTCAAGTCCGAGGCCATCGTCCACCCCGACGACGTGGTGAAATACATCGCCCCGGACGAGTGCCAGCTTTCCTACAACCCCACGCTTATGGCGCTGTGCTGGGAATCGCTCGCCACCCGCGAGGTCAAGCTGCTCCGCCAGTCGCTGAGCCACCGCCACCGGCTGCCGGAATACTGCACGTGGATCAACTACCTCCGCTGCCACGACGACATCGGCTGGACCTTCGACGACGCCGACGCCGGCGCGGTGGGCATCAGCGCCTACGACCACCGCCAGTTCCTCAACGCCTTCTACACCGGCCAGTTCGAGGGCTCGTTCGCGCGCGGCGTGCCGTTCCAGCACAACGAGCAGACCGGCGACATGCGCATCGCCGGCACCCTTGCCTCGCTCGCCGGCCTCGAACAGGCGCTCGAACGCCAGGATCCGCACCTGATCGAAATGGCCCTGCGCCGCATGAACCTGCTCAACTCGATCATCATGACCGTCGGCGGCATCCCGCTGCTCTACCTCGGCGAGGAGTGGGGGCTGCTCAACGACTACGATTTCGTCAAGGACCCCGCCAAGGCCGGCGACTCGCGCTGGATCCACCGGCCGAAAATGCGCTGGGAGTTTCTCGACGACCTCGGCGACCACCCGGAAATCCGCCGCCGCCTGTTCCGCTCGATCAAGCAGATGATCTCGCTGCGCAAGGAATCGCCCGCGCTTTACGGCATGGACATGGAACTCATCCAGGTGCCCAACCCGCACGTGCTCGGATACCTGCGCAAGCACGAGGGACACCGCCTCATCGTGCTCGCCAACTTCTGCGACACCCATGTCACCCTTGCCGGCAACCGCATCCGGATGGTCGGCCTCGGCCGCGTGTTCAACGACCTGCTCACCGGCCGCGAATTCGCCACCGGCGACACCATCGAACTCGAGCCCTATCAAAGCGTCTGGCTCCAGCGCGCGTGATTTCCGTGCCCGGTTCTAACCCGATTGGGTGACTGCGGCATGCGATTTTTACACTTTTCCTGCCTGCCAGATTCCACCCATGATCCTGACATGACTGAAAAACCCTCCACTCAGGACATGGCTTCAAACAGTTCCGATTCCGCTCCGGACGGCGGCTTTTTTAAACTTTTCGCCACAGGTGTGGTCGGCTGGCTGCTGGGCATGGCCGCGCTTTTCGGGGCCGCTTGGATTTTCGAGAAGCCGGAAACGCTGCCCATCGCCCTGCTGTGGATGGTTTCCCACAGCTGGATCGCGTTCCTGCTGGGACTGGTGTTGATGGTCGTGCGCGGCGCGACATCGCGTGCGGCGCTCGCCCGGCCGGCGCTGGCCTACGTGCTGCCGGTGGCGGTGCTGGTGGCGGTCGCGCTCGCCTGCCTCGCGGTTTATCCGGATGTGAGCCTGCGCGGCGACTTCATGACCTACCTGCCGGTGGTGCTCGTGTTCTACGGCTTCGGCTGCCTGTGGCTGGCCGTCCTCGGCAAGCGGGCGGACGGCGGCGCGTTCCTGCGCGCGGTCATTCCGTCATTGGTCGGCGGCCTGATCATTCTCGGCTTCGTGGCCGTGCCCGCGTTCGCCAGCGACGCCTTCCGCTACCGCTCGGCATTCAAGCTCACCACCGATGAAAAGAAAATCCAGGACGGCACCTTGGTTTTCTCGGGCACCTTGGAGATCACCAAGCCCGGCAACTATGCGTTTGTCGCGCCACGCTATGTGTGGGCGTTTGAGGAGGAGGATTCGGAGGCCGACACCGCCATCGAGTACGGCGCCATCGAGTGGGGCGAACCGGGTGCTCCCGAAAACGGCGCGCTCGGCACCTTCCCGCTGCGCATTGTTTGGTCCAAGGGGGTCGTCGATACAGGTGTTGCCCCACTTCCGCCATACGAGGAATCCGTGCTGCTGGAAGTTCGCGACCAGAACGAAGGAGACCGCCTCATCTACACCATCTACACCGAGGAGGAGGTCAACTAGTGACATGCCGGGCCATTTGTCCGGACACTTGAAAATCCGGAAATCCGATTTATGGGTTTCCGGCAACCACCAGAATCCATCATGAAATTTCCCACTCTCATCATCTCAGGAGCAATCACTCTGGGCTTCGCAAGCTGCGGCGCGGGCCCCAATACCCAGCGCGGAGCGGCCACCGGCGGCTTGCTGGGAGCCGGAGCCGGAGCCATCATCGGCCATCAATCCGGAAGAACCGCCGAAGGCGCGCTGCTCGGCGGTGCGGCTGGAGCGACCGCCGGCGGCCTCTACGGACATTCGCGCGACCAACAGCAAGGCTACTGATCCGCGCGAATCCCCGGCCCGTCTGCCAAAAGGCATCCGTGCTTCGCGGATGCCTT
>DATISV010000383.1:0-5691 GCA_035468505.1 Luteolibacter sp.
GGGTTCGCGCCCGCGGGGATTTCCGTTTTGCGTGGTGGGACGAAGGCCCAGTGCGGTTCGTAAGTGGCACCGGCCTTGATCCAGCGCTTGAGGGTGTCGATCTGCGCCGGGGAAATGGCGGGCATGTGCGCGTCGGGCGGGGGCATGACGACCTCGGGATCTTTGGAGAGAATGCGGCGGATGATCTCACTGTTTTCCGGATCGCCGGGGACGATGGCCGCGGCTCCGTCGCGCACGGCCACGGCTTGCTCGCGGAGGTCGAGGCGGAGGTCGCCGCCGCGGTGCTCGGGGTCCTGGCCGTGGCAGAGGAAGCAATTTTCCGAGAGGATGGGACGGATGTCGCGGTTGAAGCCCGGCTCGGAGGCAATGGCAGCCTCGCAGGCCATTGCAAGAAGCATGGCAGGCACTGGGAACGGATGATGGCGGAAGCGACTCATTTCGTGAAAAATCCCGTGCATTACTGTGGTGAGAGGACCTGATGTTTCAATGATTGATTTTCAATGCGCTGCCGACCGGGCGGAAGAAGGCATCGCCAAGTGTTGCCCCAGCCTTGTGGCCATGCAGTGAGCGGACGTGAAAAACAAACATGCCCTCCCGCGAAATTTTCCGAGGGTTTGCCCGCATTGTGGAGTATTACATGGCAGGAAAAACAACCCTGCCAGCGGCCATGAATGACTCAGAATTGGATCAACTGCTCAAAAACTCCGATCCGGGAGCGGGAATGCACCCCGGATTTCAAAGAGAGGTTTGGCTGCGCATTCAAACCTCCCAGTCCCAAGGCTGGAAACCTGCGATCCGGCGTTTTTACGAGCGGATCGCGGAGAGCCTGACTTTGCCTTCGGTCGCAGCCGCCACTTGCGCGGCGGCTGTTCTGGCCGGCGTCGTCCTGGGCCTGATGCCCGGCAAGTCCGATGTCTCCGATGATTCTGCCTATCTGCGGTCGGTCAGTCCATTTGTCCAAACGGCACGCCGATGAAAAAACCTCTCGTCATTTTGATCGTGGCGCTGATCGCGGGATTGATCGCCTTCGGCATCGCTCGCAAGCATTGCTCGCCCCCCAGCGGCCACACTTTGCTGGACGAGTTGCCCGAACTCGCCTGGCTGCGCACCGAGCTGGCGCTATCAGACGCACAGTTCTCCAAGGTCGCCGAACTGCACGCCGCCTACCGTCCGGTGTGCGTGGAAATGTGCGGGCGCATCGAGAAAAGCCATGCCCGCCTTGAGGCGGTCGCGCTGAAAAACAGGACCACGGGCGCCGAACTCCAACAAGCCATCGCCGATTACGAACGGGTCCGGGGCGAGTGCAAGTTGAAGATGCTGGAGCATCTCTATCAGACTGCGGCGCTGATGAGCGAGGAGCAAGCCGGACGTTACCTCAAGGCGGTGCTTCCCGCCGCACTGGGTTCCGCCGGCGGAGTTCATTCGCATCACTGATCCGAACCCTGTATCCAAACCATGGATGACACGGATCCCGAACTCATGATGCGCCTCGCAAGAGGCGAGGACGATGCGCTCAATGTGCTGATGCGCCGCTGGGGCAAGCGCGTGGTCGCGTTTCTTCACCGCATGACCGGACGCCTCGATGTCGCGGAAGATCTCGCTCAGGAAACGTTCGTTAAACTCTATCAGGCGCGCGGGCGCTACAAGGCTTCCGGCCAGTTCAGCACCTGGCTCTTCGCGATTGCGGCAAATCTCGGCCGCAACCACGCCCGCTGGCTCCGGCGTCATCCGACGGTATCGATGGATGACACCGATACCGGCGGCGAAGCCTGGTTTCCCGAAACCGCCGATCCGTTGCGCGCTCCCGATGGAATGGCCATCGGCAATGAAATCGCGGACACGGTGAACCGCGCGGTGCTGGCCCTGCCTCTGGATCTGCGCGAGGCGCTCACCTTGTTCGTGCATGAGGATCTGGGGTATGCGGACATCGCGAAAATTCTCGGCTGTTCGACAAAAGCCGTGGAAACCCGGATCTACCGCGCGAGGCAAATCCTCAAAGCCAAACTTGCGAACTTGAGAGTTTGAGCCGTTTGATTGAAATTCATGCAATACATCAGATTCATTTCAAGGGTTTGAACAAACTTCGGTTTATGACCGGTTGAAGGCGGCGTTCAAGGTCCTTCGGGAAATCCTCCCAACGGGAACACCGCCCAAACCCACAACCCATGATATGAAAACAAAAAGCATTGCAACGCTGTTGACCGCCGCATTGACCATCGCATTCGCCGCTTCGGCATCCGCCTCGCCGCCCGGCAAGGGCACGAGGTTCGCGGCATCGATTCTCAAAAAGACGGAATCGCCCGAGGTGGAACGCAAGGTTGAACACAAATACATGCATCGTGTCGGCCCTCCGGGCAAAGGCTACATTTGCAGGCACTGACCGGCATGTCACATAAACGTCATCCACGCCCGGCGACCTCAATCGCCGGGCGATTGGTTTTCCCCGCAGGTGCAGTCGAGACAGCCGTGTTTGGCGCAGGCATTGCAATTCCGTGCGAGCAGTTCGCGGAGATGGCCGCGGGCCCGGTGGAGGCGGACGTTGAGGTTGTTTTTTGTCAGTCCAAGTTCCGCCGCGACGCATGCCGCGTCTTCGCCGCCGAGGTCGATGCGCTCCAGCAAGCCACGATAAGTTCGCGGCACGGCGGGCAGCAGGCGCTTGAAACACTGGCAAAGCATTTTTTGCCCATCCGGGTCAGGTGTTTCGGGCAGCTCGCGCGAAAACTTTTCAAGAGCCGATTTCCTCGTGGCGTTGCGGCGATGGAGATCGATGATGGAATTGCGGAGAATGCGGTAGAACCAGGTGACCGTGTCGGCGTCATCGTTGGGTTGGTTCGCCGCGTTGAGAGCCTTGACTATGCTCTCCTGAACGACGTCCTCCGCCAGATGGGCATCCCCAAGCCTGGCGCGGGCGAATGCGGTGAAGGATTGCAGGTTCTCCACCAGGATTTCCGCCGTGGGTTTCATGTGTGCTTGTTTGGGGTGTGTTCGGACATCGGTAAAGCCGCGAGGATCGGATGCGCTGAAATTTTTCTGTAATCGGAAACGGGCACGCGCGTTTGCCCAAGTGAATGAAGACATTTCCCATGCCATCCTTGTTCCGCAAAACCATGAGCACATGCCATCACGAGCCTGTCCCGGAGAAGACGCCTTCCTGCTGCGGGGGCCATGGCCATCACGGTCATGAGACGGTCAAACCATCCGCCGCCGCGAAATATTTCTGCCCGATGTGTCCCGGCGTGGAATCGGACAAACCCGGCGACTGCCCGGTGTGCGGCATGGCGCTGGAGCGCAACCCCGCATGGCGGGGCGAGAGCGCGGACGACGAGGACGACAACGCCGAACTGCGCGACATGACCCGGCGTTTCAAGATCGCCACCTTGCTCACGCTTCCTGTGTTCCTGCTGGCGATGGCGCACTTGATTCCCTCGGCGACGATCCAGTCATTGGCGGACGGCGCGGTTTCACGCTGGTTGCAGTTCGCCCTTTCCACGCCGGTCGTCGGCTGGGCGGCATGGCCGTTTTTCCGCAGGGGATGGAAATCCATACTCGCCGGAAACCTCAACATGTTCACGCTGATCGCCATCGGCGTGGGTGCGGCGTATCTCTTCAGTGCGGCGGCGATGCTCGCGCCGGGCGTATTTCCCCACACGATGAGGCACGGTGGAAACGTACCGGTCTATTTCGAAGCGGCTGCGGTGATCGTGGCGCTGGTGTTGTTGGGCCAGGTGCTGGAATTGCGCGCCCGCAGCCGCACCGGCAGCGCCATCAGGGCCTTGCTCGATCTTGCTCCGCCCGTCGCGCGGCGGATCGAAGACGGCGGCGACCGCGAGATTCCACTCGATGAAGTGAAAGTCGGCGATCGCTTGCGCGTGGTCCCGGGAGACAAGATTCCGGTGGATGGCGAAGTGTTGGAAGGCCGCTCAAGCGTCGAGGAGTCGATGATCACCGGTGAACCCTTGCCGGTGGAAAAAACACCGGGCGACAAAGTCACCGGCGGCACGCTCAATGGCAGTGGCGGCTTCGTCATGCGCGCCGAGCGGGTGGGAGACGAAACGCTGTTAGGGCAGATCGTGCAAATGGTCGCCGAAGCCCAGCGCAGCCGCGCGCCGATTCAAGGACTCGCCGACAAAGTTGCTTCAATCTTCGTACCCGCGGTGATCGCGATTTCCGCTCTCACGTTCGTCTTGTGGATGTGGCTCGGACCCGAACCGAAGCTCGCGCATGCCGTCGTGAACGCCGTGGCGGTGCTCATCATCGCCTGTCCCTGCGCGCTCGGCCTGGCCACGCCGATGTCCATCATGGTCGGCGTGGGCCGGGGTGCCGGCGAAGGGGTTCTGGTGAAAAACGCCGAAGCACTCGAACGCTTGGAAAAGGCCGACACCTTGGTGGTGGACAAGACCGGTACGCTTACACAGGGCCGTCCCTCACTCACCACCATACGTCCATCGAATGGCGTGGATGCCCAAACTCTCCTGCGCGATGTCGCGTCGCTCGAACAATCGAGCGAACACCCGCTGGCCTCCGCCATCGTCAAAGGCGCGCGTGACCAAGGCATCGCTCTAACAATCGTGGAGGAATTCCACGCGTTTCCCGGCGGTGGCGTTGGCGGTCGAGTCTCCGGCCGGACCGTGCTGGTGGGCAAAGCGGATTTCCTCCGCACGGAAGGAGTCGATGGTTTGCTGGAACTCGAGAACATCGCGGCGGATTTCCAAAATGACGGCGGCACCGCGGTATTCGCGGCGATCAATGGCAAAGCCGCCGGTTTGCTCGTCATCGAGGATGCCATCAAGCCCTCGACGCCCGATGCGATCCGCGAGCTGCAAAACATGGGCCTGCGCGTGGTCATGCTGACCGGCGACCACCGCCGCACCGCCGCGGCAGTTGCTGCGCGCCTGGGCATCACGGACGTCGTGGCGGAAGTCGATCCCGCCGACAAGGCGCGCCAAATCCGCGGCATCCGCGATCAGGGTCGCCATGCGGTCATGGCCGGGGACGGCATCAACGACGCGCCCGCGCTCAGCGAGGCGGATGTCGGCATCGCCATGGGTGGCGGCACCGATGTGGCGATGCAAAGCGCGGGCATCACGCTCGTGCAAGGCGACCTCCGCGGCATCGCCAAAGCCATCCGCCTGAGCCGCGCCGTGATGCGCAACATCCGCCAGAACCTGTTTTTCGCCTTCATTTACAACGCGGCCGGCATTCCGATCGCCGCCGGCATTCTCTATCCGGTCACCGGCACGCTGCTCAGCCCGATCCTCGCGGGCGCTGCGATGTCGCTCTCGTCCGTCTCGGTCATTTCCAACGCACTGAGGCTTCGGAACGCCCGGATTGCGGGAAAATGAATTTTCCGCAAGGGTTTTGCCGCCCTAGGGTTTATCACTCACGGATCGGGTCGTGCGATTCCCGCCTGCGCTGAAATCATGCCCCGTTTCTGAAACCACAAAACACCTATGATCATGAAACTCATCCTGATTCCACTCACTTCAATCGCCCTCATGACCGTTTCCTGCTCGAAGCAGGAGGAAAGTTCCGCATCCGCCACACTCACGGAATCCAGCTCGAAACCCTACCCCCTCGAAACCTGCCTTGTCTCGGGAGAAAAACTCGGCTCGATGGGCGAGCCGGTCGTCATCCAACACGAAGGACGCGAAATCAAATTCTGCTGTGATTCCTGCGTTCCCAAGTTCAAAA
>DATISV010000384.1:0-4360 GCA_035468505.1 Luteolibacter sp.
CGATGCCAACACCGACGCCGAATTCGCCACCCTCGTCCACAAGCACTACGCCGCCTGCGTCAGTTATGCCGACGCCCAGGTCGGCCGCCTGATGAAACAACTCGCCGACAGTGGAGCGGGTGACAACACCATCGTCGTCCTATGGGGCGACCACGGCTGGCACTTGGGCGAGCACGCCGTGTGGGGCAAGCACACCTTGTTCGAGGAATCGCTCCACGCCCCGCTCATCATCCGCCATCCGGGCATCAAACAACCGGGCACCGCCACCGCATCGATGGTGGAAACCTTGAGCCTGTTTCCCACGCTCTGCGATCTGGCGGAACTGCCGATGCCGGATTTCACCCAAGGGAAAAGCCTGGTGCCGATGTTGGAAAACCCTGCCGCGCCAGGACGCCCGGCCGTCGGCTATTTCAACAGCGCGCGCACGATCCGCACGGATCGCCACCGGCTGATTGTCCATAATGACGGGCACACGGAACTCTACGACCACACCACTGAGGAGGGAGAAACCCGCAACATGGCCAAGGCTCATTCAGACGAGGTGAAGCGGCTGCGCAAGGAGCTGGATGCCCGGCTGGGACGGTGATCGCAGCAGTCGGGAAATTTCCGGTTTCCATTCCGGATTTCCCGGGCTTGAATCCCGCCGCCCATGAGTCATCCCACCTTCCGAATCGCCGTCGGCGCCGATCACGGCGCGTTCGATCTCAAAAACGCCGTTGTCGCCCACCTCAAAGCCGTCGGCCACGAAGTTCACGATTTCGGCACCCACGACAACGGCTCGGTCGATTACTCGGACTACGCGAACCTCGTCGCCCGCAATGTGGCGGATGGCACCTACGACTTCGGCATCCTTGCCTGCACTTCGGGCGTCGGCATGAGCATCGCCGCCAACCGCCACCGCCACGTCCGCGCCGCCAGCGTGCGTTCGGTGGACGAGGCCACCATCACCCGCAGCCACAACGACGCCAACGTGCTCTGCCTCAGCGGCAAATACACCGACGCCGAAACCGCCTGCAAAATGGCCGACGCCTTCCTCATCACGCCGTTCGAGGGTGGCCGTCACGAAGCGCGTATCTGCAAGGCATCGGGCAGCCGACTGCAGCAGGTCGATCCCGCGATTTACGACGCCGTCACCGCTGAGGAAAAACGCCAGCGCAACAACATCGAGCTGATCGCCTCGGAAAACTTCACCTCGCCCGCCGTGATGGAGGCGCAGGGATCGGTGCTCACCAACAAATACGCCGAAGGTTATCCCGGCCGCCGTTGGTATGGCGGATGCGAAAACGTGGACGTCGTCGAGCAACTCGCCATCGACCGCGCCAAGGAGCTTTTCGGCGCCGAGCACGCCAACGTCCAGCCGCACTCCGGCTCGCAGGCGAACACCGCTGTTTACTTCTCCGTGCTCAAGCCCGGCGACAAGATCTTCACCATGGACCTCGCCCACGGCGGCCACCTCACCCATGGCCACAAGGCGAATTTCTCCGGCCGCTTCTACGACGTCACCCACTACGGCGTCTCGCCCGAGGACGAACGCATCAACTACGAGGAACTGGAAAAGACCGCCCGCGAACTGCAACCCGCGCTAATCACCGTGGGTGCCTCGGCCTATCCGCGTGTCATCGATTTCGAGCGCATGGGCAAACTCGCCCGCGAGATCGGCGCCTATCTCTTCGTGGACATGGCGCACATCGCCGGACTCGTCGCCGCCGACATCCATCCGAGTCCGATCCCGCATGCCGACTTCGTCACCTCCACCACCCACAAGTCGCTGCGCGGCCCGCGCGGCGGCATCATTCTGTGCAAGGAGGAGTTCGCGAAGAAAATCGACTCGCAGGTGTTCCCCGGCATCCAGGGCGGGCCGCTGATGCACGTCATCGCCGCCAAGGCCGTGTGTTTCGGCGAGGCGTTGAAACCAGAGTTCAAGGAATATTCGGCCCAGGTTGTTAGAAACGCCCAGGCCATGGCCGCGCGCCTCGCGCAACACGGCTACCGCATCGTTTCCGGCGGCACCGACAACCACCTCATGCTCGTCGATCTCCGGCCCAAAGGTCTCAACGGCGCGGAAGCCTCCCATGCGCTCGATGAAGCCGGCATCACCGTCAACAAGAACGGCATTCCCTTCGACACCGGCAGCCCGATGAAACCCTCCGGCATCCGCATCGGCACCCCCGCCGTCACCACCCGCGGAATGATGGAAAAGGACGTCGAACAAGTCGCCGACTTCATCCACGAGGCGCTCTCCGACCACACCAACGAACCGAAACTCCACGCCCTCCGCGAGCGGGTTTTCGCCTTCAACCGCGCGTTTCCGATGCCGTGGTGAGATGCGAATACCAATACTTATCCAGCGGCCCAACTACTGGCTTCGCAGCTCAAGCCCCCGGCTGTCCTATTGTCGTCTTGCTCCGAAGCCCGGACTCTGCCGGTCGTGCCGTATGGCCGTGATCCGGATTCTCTCGGGAAGTATCCGAAACAGGATGTGGATCGGAAATCTCTTGAGATTGCCTCGCCGGCGTCCGGTGGAGTCGAAATGATGTCTCTCCGGGTGCTCCCTTGCGTAGTCGATTGCGTCGGTCAATTCCTGCCAGAAGGAATCCCCGAGATCAGGGGAAATCGCGTCGTAATAATCGAGGATAGCCCGGGCTTCTGCCGGAACCTTTGGGTGATAAACAACTTCTCTCATCGACGGATTCGTCCAGCTTGAGCAAGGAATTCGTCATGCCCGATAGGGACGACGGCCCCTGAATCCATTTCCGCCTCCCGCTTCGCCACTTCCTCATCATCAGGCCCGGAGGGCAGGTCTGACATTCCGTGGAGCAGAAACGCAACCAACCCTTTCCGATCTTCCTCGGAGAGTTCTTTGGCCTGTTTTTGAATATCCGCGAGTTGAACCATGGACGAACCCTAGTTAACAAAACCGACCGCCGCAATTTCATTTTGAATCTCCCGACTCCGGCAGGAGTCGTGGTTACGCCGCTCACGCCCCGTGGCCGTCACTCTCAGCGGCACCCAACAAACCATTTGCAACCTTCCATCGGTCGGACAAACTGGCCATGTGAAGACCGCCAAAGCCACGGAGTTCAAAACGAAATGCCGGCATTCGTCCGATAAAGTCCAGCGCACCGGTGGGGATATAGTGATTCCCAAGCGCGGCAAAACCGTTGCGCGCGTGGTGGCCGGGAAGGAATCCAAACCATGGCTCGCCCTTCGTGGAACAGGCGCTTACACGGCCGATCCCTTTGCTCCGGTGCTCAAGGAATGCGAAATCGAGACACTGAAATAAGAATTGTTCCACCGCTGGCTGTTGGCCGCTGACCATTGACTTCCCCATGACCAATCCCTTCCGCGAAGACCTGTTGTCCCGCTCTCCCGCCGAGCCCTGCACCGTGGTGATCTTCGGGGCCACCGGCGATCTCGCGCACCGCAAGCTCATTCCCGCGCTATACAATCTCGCGGTGGACGGCGAGTTGCCAACCGGCGTGAATATCATCGGCTTCGCGCGCAGGGAGAAATCCGACGATGAATTCCGCGGCGGCCTCGACGAGGTGGCGCGCAGGGTCTCGCGCTCGGGATTGGATGAGGAGGTTTGGAAACCGTTCGCGGAAACGATCGCTTATCATCGATCGGAATTCACCGACAGCGACGGCTACCGGTCCCTCGCGGAAAAACTCGAAGCCATCGACACCGCGCGGGGGGGTAAAGGCAACCGTTTGTTCTACATCGCGTCCGCGCCCGAGTTCTTCGATGACATTCTCGAACACCTGAAGGACGCCGGCCTCAACCATGCCCCCGACGGCTGCTGGGCGCGGGTGATCGTGGAAAAACCTTTCGGCACCGACCTCGCCACCGCGCGGCACTTGAACGAAGTGGTCAACGCCACTTTCGAGGAAAAGGACACCTATCGCATCGACCACTATCTCGGCAAGGAAACCGCGCAGAACCTGATGGTGCTGCGTTTCGCCAACGCGATCTTCGAGCCGCTTTGGAACAGCAAACACATCGACCACATCCAGATCACCTGCGCCGAAAACCTCGGCATGGAAGGCGGCCGCGGCGCTTATTATGACGGAGCCGGCGCGCTGCGCGACATGGTGCAGAACCACTTGCTCCAGTTGCTCTCGCTCGTCGCCATGGAACCGCCCACCGACCTGACGGCCGATGGCGTGCGCGACGAGAAGGTGAAGGTCATCCGCTCGTTGCGCCAGTGGGACACTCCGGAAAAGGTCGCCGCAAACGTCGTCCGCGCCCAATACACCGCCGGCCACGTCGATGGCAATCCGGTCCCGGGATACCGCGATGAAGACCGCGTCGATCCGCGCTCGAAGACCGAGGCCTATGTGGCTGTCAGGCTTCTCATCGA
>DATISV010000385.1:0-3028 GCA_035468505.1 Luteolibacter sp.
CGCCGGATTGATACATCACGCCGAAGCGGCGGATCATGCGCTTGCGATCATCAGGCGTGGCGGCGGTGAAATCCTCCTCGCCATAACAGATTTTCCCGGCGGCGGGTTCGTTCAGTCCGATGAGATGGCGCAGCAAGGTGGATTTTCCGCAACCGCTGCCGCCCATGATGACGAAGATGTCTTGTTCCATCACCTCGAAGTCGAGATCGCGCATCACCACGAACGAACCGTAAGCCATGGTGAGACCGCGCACGGTGATGATGGGAGTTTGGCTGTCCGCGGTCATGAATCAGATGTCGAGTATGGTGAAAACGGCGGCGAACAGCGAATCGAGCACGATGATGGCTGTGATGGATGCGACCACCGCCCGGGTGGTCGCCTTGCCCACGCCGGCCGACGAGTTGTCCGCGTTCATGCCCTGCATGCAGCCGCTCATGGCGATGATGATGCCGAAGAACACGCTCTTGCCGACGCCGAGAAAGGCGATGTCCATGGTGAGGACGGTGAGCGTCTCATGCCAGTAAAGCACGGGAGGTATGCCGACTGCGGCTCCGACGAGCATGCCGCCGAGGATGCCGATGCAGTTGGCATACATCGTGAGCAGCGGCATCATCAGCACCAGTGCGAGCATGCGCGGCAGGACGAGGAAATCGAATGGGTTGAAACCGAAGGTGCGAAGGGCGTCGATTTCCTGGTTCGCCTTCATGCTGCCGATGTGCGCGGCGAAGGCGGCACCGGTACGCCCGCTCATGATGATGGCCGTCATCACCACGCCCATCTCGCGGACCATCGCGATGCCCACCAGGTCCGCCACGTAGAGGCTCGCGCCGAAGTTGGCGAGCTGCACGTTTCCGACGAAAGCCATGATGAGACCGATCAGGAAACTGATCAGCGAGACGATCGGCAGGGCGTTGGCGCCGCATTGCTGGACGATCGACCAGAACTCGTCGCCGCGGAACCGCGCACGTCCTGTTAGAAAACGGCCGAGCGATTGCAGCGACAGGCCGGTGAACTCCGCCACGCCGAGCGACGCGCGCCATGCGTCGAGCGAAACATTGCCGAGTTTGCCAAGCTGGGTGGGCTTGGCGGGCTTGGATTTCGCTTCGCTTTCCTCGGGCACCGAAAGCGCAAGTTCCATCAGGCCGTGGAGATCGTCCGGCAGTCCTTCCAGCGACGGGGAAACGGACGCGTCACCCGTGGTTTCACGAATGCGGGCGAGCAGGAAAGCAGGCAGGGTGGAATCATAACCGGTGATACCGGATGCCTCATAAACATCCGGCGGCGAATCGGGGCCGTCGCCGGAAATTTCCGGAGCCACACCGCGCCGCCACTCGCCGGAGAGTTCCAGCACGCGCCGGCCGCCCTCGCGCTTCCAGCAGGCGCGCGGTGGCATGGTTTGCCCGGATTCCATGAGGGCATCATCGCCGCGGTTTGCCCGGGAAACAAGCCGTCAGAACGCCTCACGCCGGCGGCTCGCACATTTCCTCCAGCGGCCGGCCGGCGGCGAGCGCGGCGAAGTCGTCATAGCGCGGCTTTTCGGCGGGCGGCCAGAACACACCCTCGGCGATCTTTTCCACGATCCATGCGGCGCATTCGTTCGCGGCTGTTAGATCGCTTTCGCCGAAACCGGGCCATTCGTTGAGTTTCACATCGGCTGCGGTGGCGCCGAGGGTGATGTAACAAGGCGCGGGCAGGGCTTCCATGTGCTGGCGCACCGCCACGGCGTAAAGCGGGAGTTGTAAATTCATCCAGCGGTGGTCGGCTGCCTTGCCCCTTGCCATGGCTTGATGAATCACCGGGCTGTCCGCCGGAATGTGCGCGGGCAAGGCGGTTTGCGCGGTGAGTTTTTTCCGGTGCTCGCCGTCCACGTTCGCCACGCCGCCGGTTTTGTAATCGATCACCCGCAGCGCGCCGGTTTGCGTGTGGCGGTCGATGCGGTCGATCTTGCCAACGACCACGAACTTGCCCAACGGAATCTCGAATTTGCTTTCAACCTCGATGATTTCCCAGCCGTCCGCACGGATTTCGCACTGCACTCTGGCGAGCCACGCAAGCCGTTGCCGCATGCTCTCGATCTGCAACCTCACCGCCAGTGGCACACGCGCGGCAAACCACTCGCCGGTCACGCGGTCGAGTTCGGCGTGGAACCAGTCGCGGAGTTTCGATTCATCGGTGAAATCACGGGCCAGCGGATCGCTGCCCCAGCGTTCGAGCACTTCATGAATAACCGTTCCGAAATCGCGAGCGTTCCACTCCACGCGCTGCGGTTCCGGTGTCTGCATGCCGAGCGCGTGTTTCAGATAGAAACGGAACGGGCATGCGAGCCAGGTGGCGAGAGACGTCACTGGCAATCGCTCAGGCGCGGAAACAGAACGCGGCTGCCATTTCCAATCGGCGTGCCAGCGCAGCCCGGCTTCCGGCGGCTCGACGCCTCGGAACAGGCATTGCTCGCGGCTCGGAAGCTCGTCGCGCTCCGCCGCCAGCAGCAGGCGCGATGGTTGCAATGCCTCGCCGCCCGGACCGGTCTTGGCGCACAACACGTCCACCCGACCACCGTCGCGCCGGGCCTCCATCATCGCCTGATAGAGAAACGCATCGCGCGCCGCGGTATCGGCATCGGTGGGCAGGCCGAGCATGCGGCGCGCGTTCTCGCCGAGCCATGCATCGCCCGTCAGGCGCGCGGGTACCAGCCCTTCGTTCATGCCGCAAAGCACGAGATGGCTTCCCGGCTCCATCGGCAATTCCAGCCACCCCTGAACATCGATCGCTCGATCGTCCGGAGGCTGTGGCGCGGGCACCGGAAGTTCATCCAACAAAAGCCCGATCC
This sequence comes from Luteolibacter sp., assembly GCA_035468505.1. Taxonomy (GTDB): domain Bacteria; phylum Verrucomicrobiota; class Verrucomicrobiia; order Verrucomicrobiales; family Akkermansiaceae; genus Luteolibacter. The sequence continues at coordinate 2,828 of DATISV010000385.1, forward strand.
AAAAAACGGCATCGCGTTGCAAGTGGCCGATCACCGGTCGTGCGACATCAAGCCAGTCGGAAACCGCGACTGCATCATCCGCCACCTCCTCGTCCGCGCCCGACAGCCTGTCTAACAATCTAGCCATCGTTTCCACGAAATCCCCGCGCAGCATCTCACCGCGCCATTGTTCCAACGACTCCACCGCGCGCAGCACTTCTT
>DATISV010000386.1:0-1521 GCA_035468505.1 Luteolibacter sp.
CGGCGAGGAACATCGCACCGACAAAGAACCCCGCATCGACTTGGTCGGTCCCGAGCTCCCGGGCCTCCGCGATCGGTTTCCCGGCGAACCATTGCGAGATCTCCAGCGTATAACCCATGATCCCGTAGCCGACGATTTTCAGCACGGTGGACATTGCGATGTTCAACTTGAAACCGTAGCGGTCGGCGAAGCCGCCGGAGAGGATCGGCAGGAACGACTGCACAATGGCCCACACCGCCCAGATCTGGCCTTTCTGGATCTGGGTGAGTTCCAGTCCGCCCTCGTCGAGCGCGGCGACGAAGAACAGCGGCGAAATCACCCGCACGCCGTAGTAGGCGAAGCGCTCGACCAGTTCCATCCAGTTGGCGAGCCAGTAGATGTAATCAAGCGACTTGAACTGGTCGCGCAACGGCATGTTGGTCTTGTCGGCGTCGGATTCGGCGGGCATGGGGTTGTTGGTTTACAGTTGATAGATCCGTTCGGCATTGCCGCCCCAGAGCGCGGCTTGTTCATCGAGGCTGAGTGATGAGGCGAGTTGCTCCACGGCATGCACCCAGTTGGCATAACTGCCGCGCAGCAGGCAGACCGGCCAGTCGGAGCCATACATCACGCGTTGCGGGCCGAAGGCTTCGAGAATGGTGTCGAAATACGGGCGGAGTAGATCTGCATCCCATTCCGCGTCGCGGACTTCGGTGATCATGCCGGAGATTTTGCAGGAAACGTGTTCGCGTTTCGCCAGCTCGCGGATGCCGGCGGCCCATTCGTTGTCGAACGCTTCGCGGGCGATGCGGGGTTTGGCGATGTGATCGACCACGAACGGCTGTTCCGGATGCAGGTCCACGAAGCGGATCGTCTGCGGCAGGTGCTTCCAGAAAATCAGGATGTCATAGAGCAGGCCGTATTTTGGCAGGTTGCGGATGCCCTCGTTGAAGTCAGGACGCAGGATGAAATCGTCGTCCGGTTCGTCATGCACCACATGGCGGACGCCGCGGAGTTTCGGGTGCGTGGCGTATTTTTCCAGCCACGGTTCGCCGCCGTTTTCGAGCAGCGGCACCCAGCCGACCACGCCGCGGACGCGCGGGTTGGCATCCGCGAAAGCCAGCAGGAATTCGGTTTCCTCGACCATCTGGCGGGCCTGCACGGCGACGGTGCCGTCGATGCCGGATTCGTCGAGCACCGCATCCAGCTCGGGAGCCAGAAAGTCGCGTCGGATGACGGCGTGGGCCTCGGTCATCCACACGTAATCGGTGTCGTTGATCGCCCAGAGGTGGTGGTGACTGTCGATTTTCATGCGCGGCGGGGTGGACCATGGCGGTCAATTTCCGACGAATCAAGCCGCGCGTCAGCAATCAAGGACTGGGTTGACGTGAGGCGGTCGCCGCTGGTTTTCTCATGGAGGCATGAAGCGCGGTTCCGGAAATCCATCGCAAGCCACCCTTGAGCGCGCGGCTTTGGCGGGCGTTTCGTTTCCACTCGCCTTGCTGCGGGCATCCGGCATCGCGGAGACCGAAATCGCGTGCT
>DATISV010000387.1:0-4432 GCA_035468505.1 Luteolibacter sp.
TTTTCAGACCGGGCTTTTCCGGTTGCTCCCGGCTGCATCGCACGGTGCATGTCGGTCTTCACCTCGGTGGCGCTTTGCTGCCTGAGTTCGCGTTCTTTCTCCAAGGTCTTGAACACAATCTCATCAATGCGCGCATCCACGGACGTCCGCTGGCTCGGCGCGGGAAAGCGACCTAACGGAAGTTCGCCGGTGAGCATTTCATAAATCACCACGCCGAGGCTGTAGATGTCCGCGCGGTGATCCACCTCGTGGGGTTTCTCTTGTTGCTCGGGGGCCATGTAGTTGGTGCTGCCGAGCGCGTTGCCGGTGCGGGTGAGGGTGAAATCGCGCCGCGGATCGCCGACGATGCGGGCGATGCCGAAATCGGCGATCTTCACCTTGCCCTCGCGGTCCAACAAAATGTTCTCCGGCTTGATGTCGCGGTGCCAGATACCCTGCGCGTGGGCGGCTTGCAGCGCGTCGCAGATGCCGGGCACGATGGCCAGAGCCTGCTCCGGGGTGAAGCGACCCGCGCGCATCGCCTGGCGGAGGTTCACGCCATCGACGTATTCCATGAGCAAGTAGAAGAAACCCTCCTTCTCCCCGTGTTCGAACACCGTGACGATGTTCGGATGATGGAGTTTCCCAAGCGTGCGCGCCTCGCGTGAAAAACGCTCGGCGAAGGCCGGATCGCGGCCCAACTCCGGCGAGAGGATCTTGAGCGCGACGATGCGGTCGAGACTTGGCTGGCGCACTTTGTAAACAAAGCCCATGCCACCCTGGCCGATGAGTTCGAGCACTTCCCACTGGGGAAACGCGGCGGCGATTTCCTCCAGTGGCGGCGCACTGTGGTCCGTATTGGATGGTTCTTCGGCATCGCGAAGCAGGCAGGCCGGGCAGAATCCGCCCGGCGCGTTGGCAGGGATGGTGGCATGGCAGGTGGGGCAGGTGCGATTTTGCATGACACAGGTTCCTGACGGATCGTGCGGGCGAGGTTACCGATTGTTTTCCCAAGACGCGAGACCCGTCTGCGCCGCCTGACAAACCACGCCATCCTCAGCCGTATCGGGTGCAATCCGTCGCAAACCTTGTTGAGAAATCCTTTTACATGTCCCCTCCTCTCAGTCGGTTGCTGCCTGCTTGCCGTCGCGGTGGGCGGAGGGTCGTTGGCGGCGGGCGGGGCCGAGGCGGAAAAGGAAGTGGTCACTTATGAGGCGTTCGGTGCCGCGGGCGATGGCGAAACCGACGACCTGCCGGCCATCTGCAAGGCACACGAACACGCGAACCGCCACGGCCTGCGCGTCCGCTCGAATCCCAAGGCGACCTACCATCTCGGCCGCAAGGCGCTCACCGCCATCATCGCCACCGACACCGACTGGGGAGGCTCGCGTTTCATCATCGACGACAGCCAGGGAGTCGAGGATTCCCGCAAGCCATTGTTCGAGGCGCGTTCGCTGTTGGAGCCGGTGCCGCTGAAGATCGATCGACTGAAACGCGGCCAGACGCGGATCGACATGAAGCCGACGGCGGAATGACTAGTGTATGTGGAAAACCGCAAGCGGAGGATTTACATCCGGCGCGGACTGAACCGGAACCGCGGATCGGTTCAGAAAGAAGTCTTCATCCTCCGCCGCGACGGCCGCATCGAGGGTGGCATCGATTGGGATTACGACACCGTCACGCGCGTCGAGGCGATGCCCATCGATGACAAGACCCTGTTCATCCGCGGCGGGATTTTCACCAACCTCGCCAACCGGATGAGCCCCGACGACAACCCGCACTACTGGGCCCGCAACATCCGCATCCACCGATCGAGAACCGTGGTGGACGGCGTCCCCCCCCGGGTGACCGCCGAAACCGATCAGGGCCATCCCTACACCGGTTTCCTCAGCATCAGCCAATGTGCCATGGTGGAACTCCGCGACTGCGTGATCGACGGCAGGAAATTTTATCGGAAAATCGGCAACGCCGGCAAACCGGTCCCCATGGGCACCTATGGTTACAATGCCAACCTCGTGGCGGATTTCCGCATGATCCGCTGCCGGATGGACGACATCCACGACCGCAGCCGCTGGGGTGTGACCGGCGCCAATTTCATGAAGGATTTCCTCGTCGAGGATTGCACTCTCTCGCGGGTGGACGTGCATCAGGGGGTGTCCGGAAGTTATATCATCCGCCGCTCGACCATCGGCCATGCGGGCATCAACGCCATCGGCCGGGGACGGTTGATCGTCGAGGATTCCACCCTGCACGGACGCCATCTCGTTTATCTGCGGCAGGATTACGGATCGACTTGGGACGGCGAGGTGCTCATCACCAACTGCCGGTGGATTCCGCCCGGCGGCAATGCGGTCATGTTCGGCATGAACAACGACGGAAGACATGATTTCGGCTATCCCTGTTCCATGCCGCGCGTGATCCGCATCGACGGCCTGGAGATCGATGATTCCAAGCAACCGGAAAAACACCGCGGCATCGTGTTTTTCAGCGATACCCTCGGCGCTTCCGGAAAGGAACGTCCATTCCCCTACCGGCTGACCGACCGGCTTGAGGTCCGCGGGCTTCGCACCGCCAGCGACCTGCCGCCCCGCGTTTGTGACAACCCCGAAGTGGCACAGGCCATCAAGGTGGTGACGGCCAAGTAGCGATCACTCACCGGCGGCGACGTCGGCGGGAAATCCAATTCCGGATTGAACCCCGGATGAAACTGCCACCCACTACCGCGCGTGAACGTCCATCATCTCGAGCTGTTCTATCACGTCGCGAAACATGAGGGAATCACCGCGGCGATACGCAAGATGCCCTTCGGCATCCAGCAGCCGGCCGTCAGCGGGCAACTCCTCCAACTGGAGCACGAGCTGGGAGTGAAGCTGTTCAACCGCCGCCCCTTCGCCCTCACGCCGGCAGGCGAGAAACTCTATGACTTCGTGTATCCCTTCTTGTCCCGGCTGGAGGATGTGGAATCGCGCGTGCGCGGCGAGGAACGGCGGCACCTGCGCATCGCGGCCTCGGCCTCCGTATTCCGCCACCACCTTCCCGATTTGCTTGCCGAAATGCGCGCCGAGGAGCCCGGATTGCGATTGTCGCTCAGCGAGGTGGAGCCGTCCAAGCTCCACGGCCTGCTCGCCAGCCAACAGGTGGATCTCGCCGTGGGCATCCTCCATGGCCGGCTCGGCGAGGGACTGAAGGCGGTGGAACTGCTCAAGCTTCCATTGGTCCTTTTGGTTCCGGAGTCCTGGCCGATCCGGCGTTTTTCCGATCTGTTAGAGGACGATCCGCAGGGCCGGGGAAAAACCTCGAAATACCCGCTGGTCGGCCTGACCCCGGATGACATGGTGAGCCGGATCTTCCAGGAAGCGCTCGAGGCGCGCGAAGTGAACTGGCTGCCGAGCGTCGAGGCCACCGCGCTGGATGTCATCGAGGAATACGCCGCCCGCGGCTTCGGCGTCGGGCTCGGAGTGGCCATCCCCGGCAGAAAACCCGCGCCGGGCCTGCGGATGGTGAAGCTCACGGGCTTTCCGCCGGTCGTGGTCGGCGCGATCTGTCAGGGAACGCCCAAGCCGCTCGCCGCGTCCTTCCTCGACAAGGCGCGCAAGCGGGCGAAGACCTTGGGCGGAAAAAAGACCAAGTAAGAAAAGGCCGGAATCGAGCACGCGGGCACGTTGTTTTTTTCGTTCATCGATTCAGTCGATTATTCCAAATGATTTTTCGATTATGGAAATGGCGCAGTCCGATCCATGATGCAGCCGAATCGCAGAACGACGTCAACGGGTGACGACACTGCACTGAATCATGAAACGCACCAAAACGATCCCGTCCGCCGCATCCTTGGCGACGACCTTGATGACCGCATGCTCGATGGCCACGGCCGGGGATGACCAGACAAGTGGACCCGCCCGTGTGGTGTTCGTGCATGGCATTTTCCAGAGCGGCCGCATGTTCGCTCCCGTGGTCCGCATGCTGGAGGCCCGGGGCTGCGAATGCCTCGTGCCCAGGCTCACCCCGGCCGATGCCCGCAACGGCCTTGAACCACTCGCCGGGCAACTCAAGTCGGCCATCGACCGGCGTTGGGACGACTCCGGGAAAATCCACATCGTCGCCCACAGCATGGGCGGGCTGATCAGCCGGCAATACCTGCAGCACCTCGGTGGCCATGCTCGCTGCCAATCGCTCACCACCCTCGCGACACCGCACCACGGCACGCTCGCGGCGTGGTGTTATCCCGGCAAGGGTGCCACTCAAATGCGGCGCGGCAGCGCGTTTCTAACAGAACTAAAAAATACCGAGCACTGTTTGCGCGGGATCGCGCTGCATTCCTATTACACGCCTATGGACCTGATCATCCTGCCCTACACCAGTTCGGAATGGCAGATGGCGGAAAACCGGATCGTCCGTGCGCCCGCGCATCCGCTGGTCATGTTCGCGCCACGCGTGGTCCGGCATATCATGGAAA
>DATISV010000388.1:0-5931 GCA_035468505.1 Luteolibacter sp.
GGCTTGAGGCGCAATCCGCTGTTGCGCGGGATCGAGACGGCGATGCGCTGGAGGATGTCCACCGGCGAATGGTTGAGGTCGATGGCCGGGGCCAGTTCGTCCCACTTGGCGATGTGCTCGGCGTAGGCTTCGCCTTCGGGCGCGGCTTCGCGGGCCATGGCGGTGAGGCGCTTGGCCTCGGAGTGGGTTTGCCACAGGCCGAAGCCGAGCCAGCCGATCACGGCGAGGTAGGCGAGCGCGGCGGCGCTGGCGGCGAGTGTGATGTTGCGGCGCTTGAGCGCGGCGCGGCGCGCGGCACGGACATCGGCGGGCAGCAGGATGCTGAGTGGCGACGGCAGGACCGGCGCGGGTCGCGGGGCGACTTCGACCGGTGCGTTGAAAGTGCTGCGCAGCGCGCCGGTGTCCGGATTTTCCATGCTCGTCCAGACAACGATGCGCGGGGTTTCGAAATGCAGGCCCTGCATGGCGAGCTGCATGAGCGAGAGCTTGATTTCACGGGCGAGCGTGGCGTCCGGCTGTGGCGAATCGACGGAGGTGGCCTGACAATAGGCGAGCTTGCCCTCGTGGTGGATGGCGAACACCCAGCGGCCGAATTCCTTCCACACGGCGAGCGCGCCATCGCGGGAGGGCAGGGCGCGCGGCGAGATATCGAAGCCCTTGGGGCCGCGTTTTGGCATCTCGCCCTCGCCGGGCGGGCGCAGGAACACCGCGAGCAGGGCGGTGTTTTCCTTTTCGCGGGCGACGACGAAGACATCGGTCAACTGCCCGGCCATCGGGTCCGGGCGCAGGCCGAGACGCTCGGCGTGGAGCGCGGCGAGATCGGGAAAAAGCGCGTCGTCCTCGCTGGTGACGCGCATCGGCACGGCGGTGAGCGCTTTCACCGGGAACAACATCGCCAGCTCGCCGGCGGGGATGCTTTCCAGCTCGCCGGCCTTGGTGGTTTCCGCGGCGCTGTGCAGGGTGAATGCCTCCTGGCCCTGGCGGGTCCAGATTTCCCAGCCGGTTTCGCCGGGGATGAGGAGGACGTGGTCGGTGGATTTGCTCACGGGACGATTTCTTCGGTGCGTTCTAACAGTGCGGGACGGCCGGTGCGGTTGCGGACGATGACGGTGATCTTGCGTTTGGCTCCTTCCGCCATGCCGGTGCTCTCGATGCGGGTGACGGCATCATCCACCGTGAAACGCTGGGCGAGGTCGGGCCGAGCTTCGGTATTGATGCCCAAAAGATCAAGCGCGCTTGCGGGGTCTTCGAAGGGTTCGTCGTCCTCGGTGTCGCGGATGCCGTCCATGCCGCTGACGAGTTCCGGGATGATGGCGGCCTCCTCGGGGGAAATCTCCGCGGCGGCGGCGATCAGTTCGGCGGAGGCCTCGTTGAGGTCGAGCGCGCCGCTGCTCCAGATGGTGAACCAGTTCCGCCAATCCGGACGGAGCGATTCGACGAGGTCCATGCCGCGCACGAGGCGGGCTTCGTCGATGTCGTAAAACGGCCGGTTGAACGGCTGATTGATGCGGCCGAGGCCTTCGTAGAAATCGACTTCCGCACCGTTGAGGCGGGTTTCGTCGTCGGGGTCCACCCAGTCGCCGAGCGCGTCGATGATCTCTTGTGCCTCGTCCAGTTCGAGACCCCAGTAGCTGAAAATCGAGAGCAGCAGCGATTCGTCCTCTTGGAGGAGGATGGCGTTGAGGTTGAAGCGTCCGCCCTCGGAAATGAGGCGAACCTGGAAACCCTCGCCGGCTTCACCATCGAATTGCTGGAGCAGCGGATCGCTGCGCATCACGGCGGGGTTGGCGCCGACGGCGATGCCCATTTCCGCGAGGTGGCGGGCGCGGGAGCCGTGGATCTTGGCCGAGGCGACCTCGACATCGAACGAGATCACGCGCAGCGCGCTCATGGTGGCGATGGCGAGGATGGCGATGAGCCAGATCACGGCAAGCAGGGCTGCCGCTCGCGGATGTTTGCGGGCGGGCGTTCTCATCGTGGCGGGCCGCCTCCCTGCGGCGGGTTGATGTTGGGCCTTCCGGGTTGGCGGCCGCCGCGACCAGGTGGGGTCGGCACTTCCACGGAGATGTCGCCGCCGCCTCCCGGCGTGGCTCCGCCGCCGCCGGGTGCGCCGCCGCGAGCGCCACCCTGCTGCATCACGGCGCGCAGGTGGATTCCGGGGTGTTGCTTGGGCGGCAGCCAGAAAACCTGGCGGATTTCCTCGCCCTTGGCACCGATGGCCATGACCAGTTCGAGCTGCAGCGGAACCTGGTTGGGGATTTCCCAGTCGTAGAACCACTCAAGTGAGCGGCCGTCGAGCACGCGCCATTCGAAGTAGGCGACATCTTCGAGCAGGACGATTTCGGCGAACGGCTCGTTGTCGAAAATGCTCCCGGATTCCGGCATCGCCTCTTCTTCGGCTTCGGGGTCGGCGACCTGGTCGAGGATCTCGTTTTCGTAGTAGCGCAGGACGATATCGAGGAAACCGCTGCGGCGGCGGACGGTGGAAAGCTGGATGGCCTTGGCGATGCGCTCCTCGCCGCCCCAGGTGAAACTGAGCGGGACGTTCTGCAGGGTGAGATCGGAGAGGTATTGCGAGCCGGAATCCTCGACCTTGAGATCGAAGCGGGCATTTCCAGGCATCGAGGAAAACGTGCGGCCGAGCAGGTCGAAGAACGCCTGATGCGCCATTTCCTCGTTCTGGGTCTGCACGATCGCGTTGCCCAGCGCCAGCGAGGTGCGGGCGATGCCGAACACCATGCCGACAATGATCATCAGCAGGCCGGTGGCGATGACGACTTCCAGCAGGGTGAACCCCGCATGGCGATGACTGGCGGGATGCGGTTTCATGGCTGGTACATGCGGCCGTAGCGCCAGGTTTCCACCAAGCGTTCCTGCCACTCGCGGTTTTCATACCACCGCGCCGTGATCGCGATGCGGTACATTTCCTGAAGAAGCTCGCCTTCCTCGTTCTCCAAGTCCTCGATCAGCGTGATCTCGGTGATGATCTCGAAGCCGGTGTTTTCCTGCGTGTAGCTGGTGACGCCTTCCTCCAGCACCGGCAGCGAGATGGTCTCGTCGAGCGCGCTGTCGAGGATTCGGGTGATGCGCAGCTCGCTCTGGGACAGCGACGCGGCGGCGGACATCCGGTGCAGGGCGACGACGAAACCGGTGGCCGCCATGCCGAACACCGCCAGCGCCAGCACCATTTCCAGGAGCAGGAAGCCGTTTCGCCGGGGATGTGGCTGCGGGGTTCTCATCGGGCTTCCATTTCACTGTCGCGGATGCTCGCGGAAAGCGGGTGGTAGGTGTCCTCGATCCAGCTTTCGTTCACCGTGAGGCGCACGCCCAGCGGTTCGCACAGGCCGGTGGGGTCGAAACGCCAGACGTGCACGGTGTTCTCGCCGCGCGCCGCCAGCCATTCGGACGAATTCCAGCGCCGGACAAAGGCCTCGATACCGGGTTCGAGTGGGTATTCCCAGCGTTCGGCGGTGCCGGTGTCCACGGTTTCCCCGCCGATTTCATTGCCGAGTGCGGTGCGTTTTTCAATGCGCCCGGCCTCGGCCAGCGGCATCAGGCGCACGACTCCTTCGCGGAATTCGAGAGCGTAGGGCGTCTGGAGCAGGACCGCGGTGGCGCGCGCGCGCTTGGCCAGCAGTTCGATTTCGCCAGACGCATTGCGCAAGGCGCGCTCGTCGGAGGAATAAACCATCACGCCCACCGCACCGCCGATGAGGATCGAGGCGATCAACATCACGATGACGATCTCCAGCAGCGTGAATCCGCGCGGCGCGCGTTTATTCATCCTGGCTGCTGAGGTCGTCGCCGGTGTTTTCCATGCCATCGGGGCCGATGCTGATGATTTCGAAGTCATTGGCGCGTTTCTTGCCGGGGAAGCGGTATCTGTAGGCTGCGCCCCATGGATCGTCGGGAAGTTTGCTCATCACCTGCACCCAGCGCCGCGGCACCGGGGTGGACGACGGTTTTTCCACCAGCGCCTTGAGGCCCTGCTGGGTGGTCGGGAAACTGCCGGCGTTGAGCTTGTACATGGCCAGCGCGCTCTCGAAGCTTTTGAAATCGGACTCGACCTGCCGCAGCTTGGCGGCGTCGCCGATGCCGCGCATGGCGAAGATCGCGCCGCCGAGGATCATGGCGATGATCCCGAGCACGATGACCATTTCCAACAGGGTGAAGCCCGCGCGATGACCGCGGATTGGGGATGAAGCATGGATTTTCATGTCTTGAATTGGCGGATGCTGCCGCCCGCGACAGCCTCGCAGGGAAATCAACGCCGCGCGAACCAAAAGTTGTCAGGGAAAAGTTTCGCGCATCGGGGTCCAACGAAGGCGGTGCGCATGGATTCCGGACTCAAGCCGGATCGGCCGATCCCGCTTCCACTTCCCGCAGGGACGCGAGCAATGCGGCGAAGACCTCCGGTTCGCGGCCGCGGTCGGGCGCTTCCTTGAGGCAGGAGTTGAACCACTTCTGCAGGAGCGAGCGGCGCGTCGAGTCGAAGCCGCGGGCAAAACCGGTGCCGGATCCTCCGAGCGTGGCGTCGTCCCGGCGGCCATGGGCGCGGGCGAGGATGCTGCGGTAGCGCACCAGCATCGAGTCGAGCAACACCCACGGGAAATTCGGATTCTTGGGCGGACCGACGACGAGTGTCTCGCCATCGCCGGCCTTCCATTTCAATCCGCCGCCGAGGCTGACATTCAGTTCCGGCAGCTTGCCGCCCTTGAGGAAGGCCGCCGTGCCGCCGCCGAGCGCGCCGATCACGGTGCCCGCGCCAAGGGAATGCACTCCCACGCCGATGTCGAATGCCGCGCCCGCGGCACCACCGGCCAAGGCACCGGCGGCGGCGAGCTGCCAGCGGTTCAGGCCCCACTTGCGCCAGGTTTCCCCGGTCGCAAGGTCGAGCCCGCGGTGGGCCGTGGGATCGACATCCGCATCGATCAGGTGGTGGCGGTAGATCCGCAGCCAGCGCCCGAGGCAGTCGGACTCGAGTTTCGCGAGTTTCCGATAGTAATCGGCGGCCAGCGCCTCCTCCTTGCGCGCGCGGCGGGCCGGCACGCCGCGGTCGCGCTCGTCCAGGCCATCGCGGGTCCGCAAGGCGAGCGCGTTTTCGAGGAAATCGACCAATGCTTCCGCCGCGTCCTCGCGCCGCTGGTCCCATTCGCGTTCCATCGCGCCGATGACGTGCTCGATGCGCGCGGCGTGCCGTTCCTCGATCTGCAGCAGCGCGAGCAGCAATTTACGACGTTCCTCGTACTTCGCGCTGTGCGCATCGAAGCCGCGCACAAGGTTGAAGGCCGTGCCGAGCCGTTCCCGCCACATCTCGGCGTGTTCGTTGGGCGGCCCCTGCGGGTTGAGCAGGGCGAGCCGCGGCCGCCCGCTCCAGCGCAGGATCTCGATCTCGGCGAGAAACGAGTCGCGCAGCGGTTTGCACGGATCGACGACGTAGAGGATGCCGGCCCCCTTGGCGACCGGCTCGAGCAGCCGGGCCTCGTCGGGAAAGCGCTCGTGGCACTCCGCGACGAATCGCCGGATCTCATCGGGCCCGGGCGTGCCGCCACCCGCCATGCGCTCGATCTCGCGCATGGCCTCGACCGGTTGCTGGAAACCCGGGGAGTCGAAGAAGCGTATCCATTCCTCGTCGTCATAGACCACCGGCAAGGCCTGCACCTCGGTCGTCTCGCCGGGTGTCTGCGAGATGCGCAGGACCTCGTCGTCATCGACTTCCAGCAGCGTTGCCAAGGTCGCCGTCTTGCCGGCGTTCACCCGTCCCACGACCACGAAGGACGGGACTTTCGCATTCCACCAATTCGCGTTCATGGTTTTTCGTAGAAAACGAGTTCGAGTTCCCCGCCGCCGCGTGCGTCGATGTAGCGTTCCCACTGCGTGCGCTCGGCATCGGTGGCCGGTTCAAGTCCGCCCTCCACCGGGTTGCCGACC
>DATISV010000389.1:0-1505 GCA_035468505.1 Luteolibacter sp.
GAAACGCGCCATCACCGGTGCCGCGGTGATGGTGGCGGCCATCGCGGGAGCCGCCTTCGGCCTGCTGCCTGCGGCCGTATCTTTTGCCGCCGGAGTGCTCGCGCTGATGGTGTTCCGGGTGGTCCAGTTGCGCACGATTTACGCCGCGATCGACTGGCCGGTGATCGTCCTGCTCGCCGCCCTGATCCCGGTGGCAGGGGCGATGGAAACCACCGGCGCGGCGGATCTGACGGCCCGGGTTTTGTTGGACAACATCGCGCAAGGCAAGGCCATCGTCGGGCTCGCCCTGATCCTGATCGTGACGATGACGCTCTCGGATTTCATGAACAACGCGGCCACTGCGGCGGTGATGTGCCCCATCGCGCTGAGCACCGCCGCGCAGCTCGGCTCGAATCCGGATGCCTTCCTGATGGCGGTGGCGGTGGGGGCTTCGTGCGCGTTTCTCACACCCATCGGCCACCAGAACAACACGCTCATCCTCGGCCCGGGCGGGTTCCGGTTTGGCGATTACTGGAAACTCGGCCTGCCGCTGGAAATTCTCGTCATCGCCGTGTCCATTCCGGTGTTGGCATACTTCTGGCCGCTGTGAGCGCGCTGCGTTGGACTCATCCTTCCAGCGTTTCCTCCAGCCAGGAAAGCATGCGTTTGCGATAGGCCCCGCCGTCGCGAGAGAGCGCGTCGCCATGGCCGGCGGCCTTTACTTCAAAGATCGTCTTCGGCTGGCCGGCGCTGCGGAACAGCTCGCGGCCCTGTGCCACGGGCACCACGATGTCGCGCTCGCCATGCACCACCAGCAGCGGCACCGGGCTGATTTTTTCCACATAGTCGCGCGGCGACCACTCGTCGGTCACCAGACTCTCGCCGAGCTGGCCGCCGATCAGCCGCGCCATCGTGCGGTAGGAGGCGAACGCGCCGTCGATGACCACCGCGCGCAGTCCGCGCACCGGCGACTCGCCGATGGCGGTGACGGACTTGGCTCCGCCCAAACTATGGCCATAGGAGACGAGTTTGCCGGCGTCCACGTCCGGCCGCGCCGCCACATGGGCGAAGGCCGCCTTGACGTCGTCGATCATGCCGCGGCGGTCGAGGTCGCCGCCGGATTTTCCGAAGCCGCGGTAGTCGAACATCATCACATGATAGCCGGCCTCCGCCAGCCACATCACGAAGCCGAGGTGGTGGCCGAGCGAGCCGGCGTTGCCGTGCGAGAACACCACCGTGGCCCGCGGTTCCCTGCCGCGCGCGGGAATGAACCAGCCGTGCAGTTGGGTCCCGTCGGCAGAGCGGAACCGGAGGTTTTCGTAGTTGAATCCCCAGGTCGCGGGAGTGGCCGGCTCGTCATGGGTGGGCAGGTAGAACAGGCGGTTGCCGCCGCCGGGTTTTTGGAATTCACCGGCCAGCCGGGCCAGGTTGCGGCCGGCTTCCTCAAGTGTCACGGACGCCTCCTGTGCGCCGGCGAACGAGACCGCCGCCAAACACAGGGAAACGATGCGTGCGTGCATGCCATC
>DATISV010000390.1:0-6581 GCA_035468505.1 Luteolibacter sp.
TTCTCGTTGCGGATCATCAGGATCTCGTTCTCCTTGATCTGCTCGAGTGCGTTCTGCAGCTCGGCGTTGAGGTCGGTCATCTCGCGGCGGATGCGGGCCATGGCGAGCTGGTTCTGCAAACGCAGCGCGAGTTCCGCGGTCGAGAACGGCTTGGTGAGGAAATCGTTGGCTCCGGATTCGAGCGCGGTCATCTTCGTCTGCTCGTCGGCACGGGCTGTTAGAATGATGACGCCCATGGCGCGTGTGGAGTGATTGGAGCGGATGCCGCGGCAGACTTCGCCGCCGTCCATTTCGGGCATCATGTGGTCGAGCAAGGCGAGCTGCGGGCGGCGCAGGCGGGCGAGTTCGAGCGCCTCGGCGCCGTCGCTGGCCTCGATGACGTCCACGTTCTCCAACTGCATGCGCAGGAAGCGGCGGATGTCCGGCTCGTCGTCGGCGATCAGGACAAGCGGGCGCGCGCCACTGGGGCGGCCGATGACCGGCGGGGGCATCGGCTGCGAGAGAGCCACGGTGCTGATGGGGTGCCCCGCCATCTTTCCGGGCATGGAAATGGCGGCCTTGCGGTGGAGCTGGGCGATGTTTCCGCCGTCCTTGAGCGCGTCATCGGATTCTTCGATGGCTTCAGCCGTTTTGGCGGGAAGATCGATGGTGAAGGTGGTGCCCTGGTTGACGGCGCTTTTGACATCGACGGTGCCGCCCATCGCTTCGGTGAGGCTGCGGACGAGGGCGAGGCCGATGCCGGCTCCCTGGAACTTGCGGGTGGAGGAGGTGTCCACCTGCCAGAAGCGCTCGAAGATGCGCGGCAGCACGTCCGGCGCGATGCCGACGCCGGTGTCCGCGACGCTGAAGCGCAGGTGTCCGCCGGCGGCTTGTGCCTTGACCTCGATGGTGCCGCCGGAGGGGGTGAACTTGATGGCGTTGACGACGAGGTTGAGGAGGATCTTGTCGAATTTGTCGCGGTCGAGCTGGATGTGCGGCGGGTCGCACTCGCATTCCCAGAGCAGGAGCACCCGGTCCTGCTCGGCGAGGTGGCGCAGCGAGCGCAGCAGGCCGTCGAAGTGCGCGGGGAATTCGGTGGACTGGTGTTTGATGTCGCCGTGGCCGGTATCGAAGCGGACGAGGTCGAGGAGGTCGTCGATGAGCTTGAGCAGGCGCAGGCCGTTCTGTTCGAGCATGCCGGTCATTTCACCGATGGCGGGTTCCTGCGCCTGGCGACTGAGCAGGATCTTGAGCCGCTCGGCGATGCCGAGCATGATGGTGAGCGGAGTGCGCAGCTCGTGGCTGATGTTGGCGAAGAAGCGGGTCTTGGCCTCGTCAAGTTCGCTGAGCTGCTGGTTCTGCGATTCCAGAAGCTGGCGCGATTGCTCGACCTGCTCGCGCAGGCAATACTCGCGGAAGCGCAGGCGCTCGTAGAAATAACTTCCGGCGATGACGAACACCGAGGTGACGAAGAGGAAATAAAGGTTGCCGAAAAGGATGCGGAACTCCGGGGTCACCGGCGAAATCCACACGCTGAGGCAATAGCACAGGAAGCAGGCGGAAATCATGCCGAGCGAGTTCCGGAAGTTCCACCGCAACAACAGCGAGAGACCCACCAGCACCAGGTTCAGACCGGCGTAGTAGGTCGAGTTCCCGCCTTCCGTCATACCGATCATGATGCAGATGGCGACGATGGGAATCAGCGCCACGCCCTGGGCGACGAACTGGCTTTTCAGGTGGCCGACGGTTCTGCCGAGGTATAGGAAGACAGCACCCAACAGAACCGCGCTGGCCGCGCGGATGAGCAGGAAGGTCCACTGGTGCTCGGGCAGGATGACAATGTCCAGAGACCATCCCACGAGCATGAAAATGGCGGCGATGGCGGCGGCGCGGCGGGCGTTTTCCCGGGCGATGGCGTTTTCGTATTCGCGGAATCCGCGCAACAGCTCCGCATCCTTGTGAGGAGGTATGACGGGTGCGTCAGCCATCGGCGAGTTCGATTTCGAGGAACAGGTTCACACCGGTGGAATCGGCACCGACCCTTACACTCTTTGGATTGAGCCCTTCCGGTACCAGGTCCTTCATGTCGTTTTCGTCGCGATAGATCAGATTCCACTCCATCACGTATTCCATCCACGCGCGCCGGGGATTGCGGGTGGCCACGTTGGTGACGATGATGACGCCGCCCGGTTTGGCCATGGTGCAGAACAGCTCGACCATGCGCTTGCAGACGCGCTGCGAGAGATAATCGAACAGGCCCGCGCAATAAACGAAGTCATAGCCGGTGAACTCGTCCAGGCCGCCCTGGCTGGCGGCGCGCAGGAGCTGGTGGACGCTGCGCTGGAAATAACGGCACTCGGTCTTGCGTCCGCCGGCCTCGCGCGCCTGATCGATGCACTCGCGGGTGTATTCGAGCGTCTCGGCGTTGAAATCGAGCAAGTCGATCTCGGCGAGGTCGCTCTCGGGAAACTCGCGCAGGAAGCGCTGGACCTCGACCGCCGGTCCGCAGGCGAGGTTGAAGACGCGGGTCCTGCCATGTGCGGCGCGGCGGACGCATTCGGCGCGGAGTTTTTCCACCAGGAAATCGATGCGGTTTCGGTGGGCGACGACCGGTTCGGTGTGGAGCAGCGTGTAGTTGAGCAGTTTCGCGAACGCGGTGGAGCCCTCGTGCGGCTCGCGCAGCATCATGTTGACCATTTCGTAGTCGCCCGCGTAGCCGAGCGGCTTGGTGTAGGTGCGGTAAAGGAACGGCGAGCACAGCACGATGGGGTGCAGCTCGCGGCGCACATAACTCTTGTGAACCGCGATCTCAGTTTCACCGATGTTCGCGGAGACCTCCTCGAAGCGCTGCATCGACGGCAGCACCTCGTTGACCACCCGGTCCTGGATGCCGGAGAAAATTTCCTGCTCCAGATCGTCGCGGCGACGGGTGACGGTGGTGCGGATGCCGACATCGATGCCGGCCAGCCACTGGCGCACGCCGCTGAGCGTGCTGGCGAGGTCTGACACCACCAGCTTATAGGGATCGTGAACGCGGTTGGCGGACTTCCACTCGTCCATGTAGCCGCCGAACTGCGTGGCCAGGTCGGTGCCGCGGTCGGGCCCGGAACCACTGACGCCGGAGAGGAAATCCATCTCCACCCAGCCCTCGTCGAGCATCGCCTCGCAGACCAGCACGATGCCGGTGTTGAGCAGGTTGCTGACCACCGCCTGACCGTGGTAGAGCAACCGCCGCGCGGCCATGATCCGGAAGTCGGAAAGCACCTCGGAGAGCTGGAGGATGCTGTAGGGATTATAGACCTCGAAGACGACCGAGTAGCGCTGGAGCCGCAGCAGATTCGCCGTCAGCTCCGTGCCCTGGCTGTTGCGGCAGGTGATGACGCTCTGCGAAGGAAGGCTTTTGGAATCCATGGGCGGGCCACTGTGCGGACCGTCGTAGAATGCCCATTGAAATCCCCACGGCAAGCCGCGAAACCGGAATTTTCAGGTTTCCTGATATTCTGGAATTCCGGAGATCACTACCCCGCCCTGCGTTTCCTCACCGCCTCGGCGAGCGCGTCGAGCGTCTCCACGGTATCGCCCCAGCCGAGGCAGGCGTCGGTGACGGACTGGCCGTAAGTGAGGGACTTGAGGTCGCCGGCGAGTTTCTGGTTTCCCTCGACGAGGTTGGACTCGATCATCACGGAGGTGATGGTGCGGCAGCCGGCGGCGATCTGGTTGGCGATGTTGCGGGAGACCAACGGCTGGTTGCGGAAGTCCTTGAGCGAGTTGCCGTGCGAGCAATCGACCATCACCGACTCGACGAGCCCCTGTTCGCGCAACATGGTGGCTGCTTCCTCGATGGCGGGCTTTTCGTAGTTCGGCCCGGATTTGCCACCGCGCAGGATCAGGTGGCACGAGTCGTTGCCGGAGGTGGAAACGATGGCCGAGACCCCCTGTTTGGTGACCGAGAGAAAATGGTGCGGACGGGAGGCGGACTGGATGGCGTCGATGGCGATCTGGATCGAGCCGCCGGTGCCGTTTTTGAAACCGACGGCCATCGAGAGGCCCGAGGCGAGTTCGCGATGGATCTGGGATTCGGTGGTGCGCGCGCCGATCGCGCCCCAGGCGATGAGGTCGGCGATGTATTGCGGCGAGATGGTGTCGAGGAACTCGGTGCCGGCGGGCACGCCCATGTTGGCGAGGTCGAGCAGCAGCCCGCGGGCGACGCGCAGGCCGCGGTTGATATCGAAGGAATCGTCGAGTCCCGGATCGTTGATGAGCCCCTTCCAACCGACCGTGGTTCGGGGTTTCTCGAAATAGACGCGCATGACGACCAGGATGTCGTCCTTCAAACGCGCGGCTTCTTTTTTGAGCTTGGCGGCGTATTCCAGCGCGGCATCCGGATCGTGGATCGAGCATGGTCCGACGATGGCCAGCAGGCGGTCGTCCTTGCGGCGCAGGATGGCATCCACCTCGGCGCGGGTGCCGGCCACCAGTTCGGATGCCTGCTCGTTGAGTGGCAGATAATAAGCCAGAACCGCCGGGGAAATCAGCGGATTGATGCCTGCGATACGGAGGTCGTCGGTGCGGTGCTGCGTCACGGCGCGGATGGTTGGCGGCTCGCGGCGCGTCACGCAAGACTAGTTTCCCGTTCACCCGGGCACTTGCGGACCGGGGATTCCGTGTTTATGGCTGGGCCTCGCAACTTGATTTCCCAATGAGCAAAACCACCCCGAAAATCACCGCCTATCTGAAAACCTTCTGCGGCTGGAGCGAAGGCGTCCGCGCCATCATGCGCAAATACGACCTCCCGTATGAGGAAAAGGACATCATCAAGAACCCCGCGTTCCGTTGGGAAATGGAGCAGCGCAGCGGCCAACCGCTCTCGCCCTGCGTGGAAATCGACGGCCAGATACTCGCCGACGTCAGCGGCGAGGAAGTCGAGCAATGGATGATCGCCAACGGCTATCTCCAAGCCAACGACGCCGCACCCGACGCGCCGATCGACTCCGCCTGCACCGACGAACAACACGAGGCGATGGCCCTCGGCCGCCTGCCCGCCGCCGGGAAAATCAAGTTTCTCGACTGACGGAGGAGCGCGGACTTCAGTCCGCCCGGTCCGGGTGCAGCGTTTTTTTATCAGACAAAAGCCCCGTCATGGGGCATTCTCCACATGATGGAATCACCCGCGAGCGCCTGGAAACAATGGCTGGCCGAAAACGGCCCGCGATTGCTGCTGTTCGCGCGCGGCTGGGCACAGACGCGCGAGGACGCCGAGGATCTGGTGCAGGAGGCGATCCTTCGGATGTGGCACCATCAGGCCGACAAGGGCCGCCTGCCGCCAGACCTGCCACTGGTTTTCTCCACCATCCGCTTCTGCGGGCTCAACCACCACCGCAGCGAAAAACGCCGACGCAAGCGCGAGGAGTCGGTCATTTACCTCAACGACTTCGAGGACGTCTGGCTCGATCCCTTGCTCGAGGACGACGAAGACGCCGCTCTCATGCGCGATGCCGTCCAGCGCCTCAGCCAGAAACTGCGCGAAGTCGTCGTCATGAAATTCTGGGGTGGCCTCACCTTCCAGCAGATCGCCGAAGCGCTCGCCATTTCACCCAACACCGCCGCGTCGCGCTACCGCTACGCGCTCGAACAGCTCGCGCAGGAAATCCGCCGCCGGAAGGAGGTGCGCCATGCGTGACACGCACCACGTCGAGGACATCCTCGCCCGCCTGATGCCGCCCGGACTCACCGCCGAAGGCCAGCGCGGCATCGAATCCATGATCGACGATCTCGCCGGCGACGCCCGCAAACTCCCCCGCCGATGGATGGTTTGGACCGGCAGCATGGCCGCCGCGCTCACCGCCGGATGGTTCGTCGTTCAAGCGATCCACCGCGACCTGCCCGGCATCGCCGAAAGCCTCGCCATGGATGGCTTCCCGGAATTCACGCTCGTCAGCGAAACCGGTCGCATTGAGGACATGATCGACGAAGGATGGAGCGAGACTCCCGACGGCAATACCATGCGCACTCTGCGTCTCCACGTCGTAGAGGAAAGCCGTCTGCTGGACGAATCCACCGGCATCGTCATGAACATCTCCCAACCCCGCGAGGAAATCCTGCTCATGCCCGTGAGCGCGTTCTGACATGACACGCATTCCGCTCATTGCCCTGCTGGCCGCCACACTCGCATGCGCCGCCGATGAAACCCCGGTGCCGACCGAAACCCCGGTGCCGACGGTGGAAACCGCGTCGCGCGCATGGCTCGGCCTGCACGTTTCCAAACCGGACGCCACCCTCACCGCCCAGCTTCCGTCGCTGCCACCAGGCATCGGTTTCATCGTCCGCTCCATCGACAAGGACGGCCCCGCCGCCGATGCCGGCCTGCGCGAGTTCGACATCCTCTGGAAACTCGGCGACCAGATGCTAGTCAACGAGGCCCAGCTCGCCGCCTTGCTCCGCCTGCACAAACCCGGCGACGAAATCACGCTCTCCGGTTTCCGCGCCGGCAAGCCGCTCGATGTCACGCTGAAACTCGGTGCCGCTCCCGCCGCCACCCCGCCCTTCCCCGGCGAGTTGGTGGACTCCGTCATCCTCCCCGGCGGCTGCGGCGGACCGATGCG
>DATISV010000391.1:0-4488 GCA_035468505.1 Luteolibacter sp.
CGACGATGGTGCGGGCTTCCTTGGAGCGGTTCTTTACTTTAACCTCGACGCTCTCGCGCATCCAGTTTTCGCGGTCGCGGCGCTGGAAATCGGTGATCCTGCGCTCGCCGACCAGGTCGAAGGCGTTGCCGGTGTAGATGCTCAGCTCTTCGTTGGCCGGGGTGTGGTCGATGTTGTTCTCGCCGACGAATTCCAGATTTCCGTCGGCATCGTCGGATCGGTAGAAGCGCACGCGGCCGGCGGGCAACGGCATGCCGAGGCCGCTTGCTTCATCGTTCTTGAATTCCCAGTAAATCGCCACGTCCTTGGGAAACTCCTGGCCTTGCAGCGGGTTCTCGACGCGCCCGCCGTGGAAGCGGTGCATCGAAGCTCCGTCGTACACGTATTTCTTGCGCGTCCTGACCTGCGGCGAGCGGATGAGCTCGACCTGCTTCGTCTCCTTGTCACGGATCGTCAGCGGCCGTGGCAGGGTGTAGAGGTGGAAGTCATCGAAGGCCTTCTGTTCGACCACGGCTTCGGCGGCGGCGAACGTATCGACTTCGGCCCTCATCATTCTTCGTGGCGCCTGGGGCTCGATGATGTTCACGTCGCCGGCGACGAGTTTGACCTTGGCGTCGTCGAATCCTGTGCCGCTCTGGTTGTTCACGGTCACCCAGCCGCTGAGATTGACGATCTCGCCTTTTTCGGGGGCGACGATGTTATAGTCCGCCTTCCACTGGAATCCGTTGCTCAGGTAGGAAAGCTGCGCGTCAAATGCGACGGCATCCCTGGCCGCGATCTGCCAGGTGAGGGTGGGCCGCAGGATAGAGCCGTCGCCCAGCGCGGGAAACAGCGGCTCGCCGGGAAGCTGGAAGCGCAGCTTGCCGTCCACCTCGATGATCGGGTCCTCGTTGCCCCGGCCCGGCACGTAGCCCGAGCGGACGATTTTCCCGGCGATCATCTCGACCCTGCCATCCTGATAGACCGTGCGGAAATCGATGGTCTGTCCCTCGAAGTGCCTCAGCAACAGCCCGCGGCTCACCGGGTCGTTGCGGTAGGATTGTTCGAGGATGGAAAACGCCGCCTTGCCCGCGGGGTCGCGCAGTACCACCGAGTCGGCCTGGACCTGGGCGGTGGCGCGGTCGAAGGATACGGTGTTTTCGCCGGCCTTGAGGTCGAGCTTCAGCGATTCGCGGACCACCGCGAGATTGCGGTTGTAGATGGTCAGCGCGGTTTCGGCGCCCGCCGTGGAGACAAGCGACAGCGCCAGCAGAAATGATGGTTTCATGGCATGGGATTGGTTGAGTGGTGGTCTGGCACCGCGGAAGATTCCACGGCATTAATCGCACCACATGGAATGACACGCCAGCCGGGATTTCCTTGGAAGAAAATTCATTCGGGGAAAGCCAAACCTGGCGGGTCAGCGATCCATCCGGCGGTCCAACATGGCATGCAGCGCGGGATAATCGATCTTCGCGTTGTGCCGGCGGTCGAGCGGGAGCGCGTCCACAAACACCACATTCGAAATGCCGAATTTTTCGGTCTCGGCGCGGAGGGTTTCCTCTTCATGGGCATCGCATGGTTTGCCGGCCACCAGCGTGCGCTTGTCTCGCCATTCGATGGCGGCGGTGCGGAGGCCGGGAAATTTCTCCCGCAGTGCGCACTCGATGGCGAAGGGAAAATGCAGCGCACATGTTGGAATCCCGGATGGCGCGGGATGCGCGGGCAGTTTCGCGGCGCAGCGGCCCAACAGCCAGAGCCGGCCATTGGCATCGAGCCAGCCCGCGTCGCCGGTGCGGTGCCAGACCTTGCCGTCCACGTGGATCTTCGTTTCGTGATCGCCGACGCCATCGAGATAGCCGCCCAGCACGTGATCGCCCGAGACGATGATTTCCCCAGCTTCGCCCGAAGTGACTTCCATGTGGTTCAACTCGGTCATGCCCATCGGTCCGAGCGATTCGCCCCAATGATCGGATATGATTTTCAGTTGAATGGAGGGCACAGGCGCGCCTGCGCACAATCCTCCTCCGATGCGGGTGATGTCATCGGTTTCAATGCCATCATTGGAGTAATGTGATATCGGTTCGGCCTCGGTGGAGCCATAGACCGCGTTGATCGCCGCATCCGGAAGAGCCGCGCGCAGCCGACGCAGAAGATCGGGAAACACCGGAGCGCCGCCGGTGAAGATTTTGTGGAATTCGGGCATGTTTCCAGGAGATTTCAACAAGCCTTCGAAGAACGCCGGTGATGCGGTGCAGCGTGTGACGTGCCAGCGTTTGCATTGTTCCCGTATGGATTGTGCGTCCGGTGTTCCGGGATGCGCGAGATCGGTTGCGGCGATCACGCTGGTCAAGCCCGAGGCCAGATTCGCGAGCACAAAGACCGGCAAAGTGATCAGGTCCGTTTCGCCATCCTCGAAACCCAGCGATTGTGACAACTCGCGGTGCTGGGCAAGCAGAAAGCCATGTGTTCTAACAGCCGCCTTCGGTTTGCCGGTGCCGCCACTGGTGAAGGTGATCAACGCGGGTTCTTCGTCCGGCACATCCGCCATCGGAATGTTTCCCTGATCGGTCAACCATCTCCGAGCTCCGGGAAACCACGGGCCGGTGACGATGGCTTTTCCGATCCGCCGCAGCGCGGGCACCGCAAGCCGCAGGCATTGTGCTTTCCATGATCCGAAAAACGCGTCGGGCGCGAGCCGATCGCAGCAGTGTGTGAGAAATTCCCGTCCGGCCGAGGGGTCGGCGAGCATGACGCGGATGCCTGAATGGAACGCGGCCAACAGGAATTCATACAACTCGAACGACACCGGTTGGAACACCATCACCACTTGTCCGCGCCGGAGGCCCATGCCATGCAGCGCGCCGGCACCGGCGGCGACTCGCCGTGACAACTCCCCGAAAGTCACCGCGCGGTCACGCCCGTGCCGCGAATCCACCAAAGCCACCCGCTCCGGATGCAGCCTTGCGCGTTCCTGCAACAGTGCGGTGAGATTCATAGCGGTTTGGAAAACAAGGCGTAGTTCCTGAAAATCCTCCCGCCATAGCGGCCGGTGATTTTGCGCGAGGTGTTCGACTCGTGCTCCAGCGCATGGATCGATTCCACATAACTTTTCTCAAAAGCGGCGGCATGCACCTCGTCCACCAGCAGGCTGCCCAGTCCGGCGCTGCGCGAACCGGGATCCACGGCCAGCGTTTTCACGATCACCGCGGGTTTTTCGCCCCGTGATTCCGCTTCGATGTCGCGGATGCCGAAGATGAATCCACACGGCGATCCTTCGCGTTCGGCGATCCTCACGAAATCCGACTCCACATGGCTCCGCACCTTGCCATAAGCAGCCAGGAATTCCGGCTCCTTGAGCGGCGTGTAGAGGAAATTCGAGCTGAAACTCCTCAAACTCAGCGCGTGGATCAGTTTCAACTCCTCCTCATAACACCCCGGGTCCAGTTTTCGGATCACGATGCCCGAGTCTTCCAGCCGCCGCCGCATCGCGGGGGAAACCACGCGGGTTCCATCGAGGGAAATCACCGATGAAGAGTAGTGCGAGAGTATTGTGAAACCCGCGTGCAGCCACCAATCGGGATACTGCGGCGGATTGCGCGGTTCCAACAGGAAGGGGCCGCGGGTTTTACCGGAGATCACATAGCGGTGCCGCCGCCAGGTGTTGCCGTTCAGCGGTCCCACGGCGATCCGCCGGCCCGCTTCGCGAAGACGCACGCATGCGTGATCCAGCAGGATTTTCGCGGATGCTTCATCCATGGCGGCGAATCCACCGATGGCTCCGATGTTTTCCCCATCGAGTGGCGGCGTGTCGCTCCACCAAAGCGCCGCGTGGGCGATCACAAGGGCATCCTCGTTAGTTACATAAACCCACGCGTCTGGTGTTTCATTCGTTGCTGCCATCGATTCAGGCGATGGCAGCCCTTCGGCAAGCGCGACATCGGGCGAGTCCGGACCAAGTTGGAAATGAAGTGAAACATTCATGATCGGATAAACATGGCTGGTGTTGAAGCGGCGAGCGCAAGGCATCCCTCGATCAGCCACAAAACAGTGGTGTTGTCATGATAGCGCGGCCGCAGCCGGTGCAACAGCATGACGAGAATCGGAGTGGCGGCCAATGCCACGGCCATCGCCAGCACCAGCGTATCCAAATGCGGCGCAAGCCACACCAATCCCGGCAATCCCGCGACCAGCCAGCCCTTGAGTGTGGAGCGCAGCGGCTTCGGTGAGAAATGCCCGAGCCACGACAAGGTCGATGAATCGAGCATCGCAAGCTGCGCGGCCATCGCGAAAGAAATGCCCGCCAGCCCGGCGGCAACGGGAATGGCGCCGATGCCGGTGGCGATGACCCACGGCAGGCAGCCGATGCTGTGGGCGAGTACCGCATCGATCCGGTGGTCGAAGACACCCGTCAGCTTGTGCCTGCGGGTGGTGAAGACATGGCAGATGAAAACCGCCGCCGGCGGCAGGGCGAAACGCCAGTCCGCGATGACCGCGCAGACATAACCC
>DATISV010000392.1:0-6746 GCA_035468505.1 Luteolibacter sp.
CATCACCTCGAACCAGACATAGAGGTTGAACAAATCGCCCGTTAGAAACGATCCGTTCACGCCGAGCAGCAGCGCCTGATAGAGCGGCGCGAAGTAGCCGCGGAATTTCCCGGTGCCGTAGCCCGCGGCATAGAACGCGCAGCCGAGGCCGATCACCGCGGTCACCAGCACCATCGCCGACGCGACAAGCTCCGCCGCCAGCGTGTTGCCGAAGGGCGCGGGCCACGAGCCGGACCGCAGCACCTGCACGCCCTCGGCGGAGACTCGCGCCTGGATCGCCACGGCGGCCGCCAACTGCGCCGCGCAGGAGACGATGTTGATGGCGTGGCGGGCGGTCTCTCCGGCGCGGCGCATGCACATCAACACCGCCACCGCGAGCAGCGGCAGCGCGATGGGCAGTGCGATGGGTTGGAAATCCATGGTCATGGGCGGTGGGCTCAGGAGTCGGAGCGGCGGAAGGTGTCGAGGTCGTCGCTGCCGGTCTTGTGGTAGGCGCGCAGGACCAGCGCGATGGCGAAGGCGAGCACGGCGAAGCCGATGACGATGGCGGTGAGCACCAGCGCCTGTGGCAGGGGATCGGCGTACGCGCCGCGGATGACCGTGTCATCGGCGGGAATGACCGGCGGCTGGCCGGAGGACACTCCCGCGGCGGAGAAGATGAGCAGGTTGGCCGCCTGGCTCAGAAGCATGATGCCGAGCAGCACCCGCACGATGTTGCGGCGCATGCAAAGGTAGCAGCCGCAACCGAAGAGGATGCCGATGGCGATGGGCAGCAGGTTTTCCATGGCTTCAGGTTTCGGCTTCGCGGGTTTGGGACATCAGGACGAGCAGCAGTTTGGCGGCCACGCCGGTGACCACGAGGAAGACGCCGATATCGAAGAGCAGCGGGGTGCCGAGTTTGACCTTGCCGAGCGCCGGCAGCCAGATCTGCCCGCCCCAGAGACCGGTGAAGAACGTGTCGCCACCGAGCCACGGCATGGCGGCGGAGACCAATGCCACCAACAGGCCGATACCGGAGAGGGTGATGAGATCGAATTTCGGCGCGCGCGCGGGATCCACCATCGCGCGCAGCACCAGCGCGCTGGCAAGGACCAGCCCCCCGATGAATCCGCCGCCGGGAAGGTTGTGACCCCGGAGCAGCAGGTAGATGGAAAACACATACTGGACCGGCACGACGAGTCGCGCGGCGGCGGGCAGGATGCTGTGGCGGAATTCGTTCATGGCGCGGGGTCGGATGTGGCGGGTGTTTGGCCCATGGTGGCCGCCTCGTGTTCGCCGGGGGTGTCGTGGGGGACACGGTGCCGGCGCTTGCGGTAAAGAAGCGCGGTGACGCCCATGCAGCCGAGTGCCAGCACGAGAATCTCGCCCATGGTGTCCAGCGCCCTGAAGTCCACCAGGATCACGTTCACCACGTTGCGGCCGTGGGCCTCGGTGACGGAGCGTGCGACCAGACCGGGGGAAATCGGTTCCGACATCTGGACATGCACCGATTTCCACACCACCGCGGTCATGGCCAACCCGGTGAGCGTGGCGACCACGGCGTCCCAGCGGCGGGTGCGGACCCGCGAGATGTCACGGATTTGCGGCAGCTTGAGAATGACGAAGGAAAACAGCACTACAGTCAGGGTTTCCACCAGCACTTGGGTGATCGCCAGATCCGGTGCCCCGTAAAAGGCGAACACCAGCGCCACGGAGTAACCGACGCCACCGAGACTCAGGATCGCCGCCAGACGGTTTTTCGCCAGCACCGCGGCGATGGCCGAGACGGACATCAGGATCACCACCATGGTTTGGAAGAAACGCACCGGCACTTTCGAGCTGGTGGAGAAATCGGCCAACGCCTCGGACAATGCATAGAGGATGATGAACGACGCCGCGCACAGCGTCACCCGCACATAGATCCGCAGTTGTCCGCCCTGGATCCAGCCGGTGAGGAAACCCGCGCATTTCATCAGGCCGTCGAGTCCCGAGAAATACAGCGCGGTGGGCGTGATGAACTGGAATTTTCCCATGGCCCGCGCGATCCGGCCGAAGCGCGGGTGGATTTTGTAGAACAACCATCCCGCGCAGAGGGTGGCCATGCTAAGCCACAGCACGGGCGTGAATCCATGCCAGAGCGTGAGCTTCGCCTGCTTCGGGTCGATCCCGAGTGAGGACGCCGCCGGCGAGATCAGGTTCGCGTCGAGCCAGCCGGGAAACAAACCCAGCGCCAGACCGAGCAGGGCGAGCAAGGCGGGCGGGGCGACCAATCCCCAGCCGGGGCGGTGGCGGACGGTGGCTGGCCCGCGCGCGCCCACGAACGGCATCACGCCCACGATCAGGGCGATGGCCACCGCCAGCGAGTTGGAAAGCACGCCGAGCGCCGTGACCGCATGGCGTGCGATGGGCAGCGAGAGTTTCGCCTCGTACATCAATTCCTTGCTGATGAATCCGAGCGTGGGCGGCACCCCGGACATGCTCAGCGCGGCGGCGCCGGCGGCGAGCGCCAGCCAGGGCATGCGGTGTCGCAGGCCGGAAAGCGAGCGCACGTCGCGCGTGCCGGTGCTGAGATCCACCGTGCCCGCCACCATGAACAACGAGCCTTTGTAAAATCCGTGCACCAGGGCGAGGAACATCGCCGTCTTGAACGAAAACGCGTCCCCGAAGCCCAGCAGCATCACCAAGGTGCCGAGCACGCTCACGGTCGAGTAGGCGAGCAGGCGCTTCAGGTCCGTCTGGTGGATCGCCATGACCGCGCCGGTGATCATGGTCAGCGCCCCCACCGGTGCGACGATCCATCCCCACAGGGCGGTGTGGGACATGGCGGGCGAAAGTTTCGCCAGCAGGATCACGCCGGCCTTCACCATGGTGGCGGAGTGCAGGTAGGCGCTCACCGGCGTGGGCGCGGCCATCGCGCCGGGCAGCCAGAAATGGAACGGCACCTGCGCGGACTTGGTGAATACACCGACAAGCACCAGCAACAAGGCCGGCACGAACAACGGGCTGTTGGCGATGGTTTCCGAGTGCGCCGCCAGCGCGGAAATCCGCGTTTCTCCGGTGATCTGCGTCAGCAGGATGAGTCCCGCCAAGAGGGCGAGACCGCCGGCACCGGTGACCAGCAACGCTTGCAGCGCCGCCTTGCGCGCCCCGGCGTCCTGGAACTTGTAGCCCACCAGCAGGAACGAGGTGATGCTCGTCAGTTCCCAGAAGACGAAGGTCAGGATCAGGTCGTCCGCGGCGATCACCCCGAGCATCGAGGCCATGAAAAACAGGACGATGCTGAAGAATCGCGGTGCCTTGGAATCGCCGGCCAGATACGCGCCGCCATAGATCAACACCAGCCCGCCGATGAAACTCACCAGTAGCAGGAACAGGCGTTCGAAGCCGCCGACCAGCAATGCAAGCTGGATGCCCAGCGAGGGGATCCAATCGTACGCCACCTCACGCGCGGGAGTGCCCGCCATGGCATCGGCCAGCAGCCAGCCGGCGATGGAAAACGGTATCGCCGAAAGCGCCACACCGGCCGCCCGCGCGCCCGCGACCCGCGCCAGATGCGGGGCTGCGAATACCGCAAGAAGCGGCGCGGCGATGATCCAGAAAAGCGGCATGGGGATGTCTTGCTGCCGAGTTTCCGGGATGGTGTTGGTGATCCGGCATCCCCCCGGCGGCGCGCGGTCGAAAAACCAACCGATCTCCACCACTGTCAAGGGAATGCGGTTTTTTCGCGTCCACTTGTCACATCCGCGCGCGGCTGCGGGATGTGGTTGCGATTTTTGCCGTCGCGGCGGTAATCGGCGGGCTTGCGCTGCGTTTGATATCGCGCATATTCGGCGGCGTGCATCGGTGGTTGATTTTATTGGGGCTGGCATGGACCGCGCTGTTTCCACAGCTCGCGCGCGCATCCGGCGATGAAACGCCGTCATCGGCCAAGCCCGCGCAGGTCATCGTGATCCCGGTGCGCGAGCAAATCGCCAAGCCGGAGCTGTTCATCCTGCGGCGCGGTCTCAAGGAGGAGATCGAACGCAATGTGGACACCATCGTGCTCGACATGAAAACTCCCGGCGGCTCGGTGGCCGTGACGCTGGAGATGATGGAGGCGCTCGATCGCTTCGAGGGCCGCACCGTCACCTATGTCAATGACGAGGCGATGTCGGCCGGCGCGATCATCGCCTCGGTGACCGACGAGATCCATTTTTCCCCCACCGCCGTGATCGGCGCGGCGGAGATGATCATGGGCACCGGCCAGGACGTGCCCGAGGGGCTCAAGCGCAAGATGAACAGCTACCTCAACGCCAAGATCCGCGTCTTCGCCGGCAAGCAGCCGATGCGCGCCGAGGTGATCCGCGCGATGATGGACCCGGAATACGAACTCAAGATCGACGACACCGTCATCAAGGAGACCGGCGAACTGCTCACGCTCACCGCCGACGAGGCCATGCAAACCTACGGCGATCCGCTGGTGCCGCTGCTCGGCTCGGGTATTTCGGAAAACCTCGACGCGTTGCTCGACTCTCTCCATGGCAAGGGCGGATATGCCATCGTCCGGCTGGAGATCACCTGGTCGGAAAAACTCGCGCAATACCTCACGGCGGTCACGCCGATCCTGTTAGGGCTCGGCCTGCTGGCCTTGTTTGTCGAGTTCAAGACGCCGGGCTTCGGCGTCTTCGGCGTGTCCGGGCTGGTGTTTCTCGGGCTGGTGTTTTTCGGCCATCACGTGGCGGGCCTGTCGGGTCACGAGCCGGCGCTGTTTTTCCTGCTGGGAGTGGTGCTGGTGTTCATCGAAATCTTCTTTTTCCCGGGCACCTTCGTCGCCGCCATCACCGGCATCGTGCTGATGCTCGGCTCGCTGGTCTGGGCGATGATCGATCTGTGGCCGGGCGACGCGTTCGAGTTCGAGGGCGACATGTTGCTGCGCCCGCTCGCTAATGTCTTATCCGGCGTGGCGATCGCGGTGGCCTTGTTCCTGTTGATATTGAAACTCCTGCCCAAGGGCGGACCATGGGGCCGGTTGATCCTCGAATCCGCCGTCGCCGGCGAACCCGGTCCGCTGCGCGCACTCAACTCCCTGGAAACCGGCGGTGCGGAACCCTCCACCTCGCTCGTCGGCCGCAGCGGCACCGCCGTCACCGCACTTTTCCCCAGCGGGCAGGTGGAAATCGACGGCAAACGCTATGAAGCCAAACTGCCGATGGGATACGCCGAACCCGGCACTGTCGTCACCGTCACCGGCGTCTCGGAATTCAGCCTCAACGTGGAGATGCGCTCATGACACTGATTGTTCTACTGTTTGCCCTCGGCATCGTGCTGCTGCTCGTCGAGGTGATTGTGCCCGGCGGGATTCTCGGTGCCATCGGCGCGCTGATGATGTTCGCCGGCTGCGCGGTCGCCTTCTATCAACTCGGCACTGGCGGAGGCATGGTCGCCGTGGCCGTGGCGCTTGCGGTGGCGGTGATCGCGTTTTACGTCGAGTTCCGCGTGCTGCCGCGCACTTCGATCGGCCGGCGCGCGTTTCTGGACGAGGAGATCGAGGGTGTCAGCGCCGCCTACGGCAGCGAGGCGCGGGATTTGATTGGCAAATCCGCCGTCGCCGTCACCATGCTCTCGCCCAGCGGCTACATCACCATCGACGGCAAGCGCTACGAGGCGTTCTGCCAATCCGGACAAGTCCCCGCGGGCACCGCGCTCAAAGTCACCGGAGCCGACAATTTCCGCCTCATTGTTTCCCAAACCACCAACACCTGAAGCGACATGGAAGCCACCGGATTCTTCGAAATCATCCTTCTGCTCCTGTTTTTCCTAATAGGTCTGCTTTTCTAACATTTTCGCTCTTATTCCACCAATCCCCACCACCTGATCCGCCATGCCATTCGACCTCACCACCATCGTCCTGATCGTAGTTGCCATTCTCGGCCTGCTGCTGTTCGGCATCATCCTCTCGTTCTTCAGCGTCTGGCTCCGCGCCTGGCTGGCCGGCGCCTACGTCGGCTTCACCGACCTCATCGCCATGCGCCTGCGCCAGGTGCCCTACGGCATGGTGGTGGACGCCCGCATCACCGCCAAGAAGGCCGGTGTCAGCATCCCGATCGATGAAATCGAGGCCCACTTCCTCGCCGGCGGCAACGTGATCCCCACCGTGCAGGCGCTCATCGCCGCGCAAAAGGCCGGCATCACGCTCGATTGGAACCGCGCCTGCGCCATCGACCTCGCCACCAAGGGCTCCGGCAAGAGCGTCGTCGAAGCCGTCCGCACCTCGGTCGATCCCAAGGTCATCGACTGCCCCAGTCCCGCCAGTGGCCGGACCACCATCGACGGCGTGGCCAAGGACGGCATCCAGGTGAAAGTCCGCGCCCGCGTGACCGTCCGCACCAACCTCGACCGCTTCGTCGGCGGTGCCAAGGAGGAGACCATCATCGCCCGCGTCGGCGAGGGCATCGTCACCACCATCGGCTCCGCGGAAACCTACAAGGTAGTGCTCGAGTCTCCGGACAGCATTTCCAAGGTCGTGCTCAACCGCGGCCTTGATGTGGGCACCGCGTTTGAAATCCTCTCGATCGACATTGCCGACGTCGATGTCGGCGAAAACGTCGGCGCGCAACTCCAGGAAGCGCAGGCCGAGGCGAACAAGAACATGGCCCAGGCCCAGGCGGAAATCCGCCGCGCCGCCGCCGTCGCACTCGAACAGGAAATGATCGCCCGCGTCGCGGAAATTAAAGCCAAGTTCGTCGAGGCCGAGGCCCAGTTGCCGCTTGCCATGGCAGAGGCCTTCC
>DATISV010000393.1:0-3632 GCA_035468505.1 Luteolibacter sp.
GGGGGAAATGTACCGGAGCATTTGGAAATTGCCGCCGACCGGGATGCTTGTTTGCATGAGCCGCCATGAACATCCCCTGCCCTCTCCGCCTGTTTCTCGCCGGCATTCTCATGCCGCTGCTGCTCGCGTCCTGCTTCGAGACCAAGCAGGAATTCACCCTCAACCCGGACGGCTCCGGCAAGGTGGTGCACGAGTGCGCGTTTCAAAATGTGAATCTCATGAACGATGACCTGACCGGCGAGGACGCGCTCAAGGACGCCGTGCGACGGCTGATCGAAAACAGCAAGGGCGTGGACGCGTGGAGCGACGTGAGTTTCAAGCAACTCGACGACGGCCGCATGTGGTTCCGCGGCACCGCTTATTTCCGCAAGCTCGGCGAGCTGGAAATCCACAACCAGAGCATGATGGAATTCGATTGGACGCCGGCGGACAATGGCAGGGCCGTGCTCTCGATGCGGATGAAACAGGACGATGACGACGATGACACCGCGGAGGCGGAATTGAGCGACGAGGAGCGGGCCGCGAAGATCAAGGAGGAGCGCGCGCAGTTCCAGCAATCCAAGCCGATGCTCAGCGCGATGATGGGCCCGCTGAAACAGAACGTCTCGTTCAAGCTGCCGGGAAATGTCACCGAGAGCAGCAACTTCAGCCGCGGCACCATGGGCACGATGGATCTCGCATTCAGCGGCACGAAGATGATCGAGGCGATGGAAACCCTGATCGAGGACGACGAATGGATGCTCGCCCAGGGGTTCGACCAAAAGGAGGCACCCGAGTTCGACGGCAAGCTGGCCGCCCTGGTCTTCGGCGAGGAGGCTCCCGTGCAGGCCACCGTTTCCAATGCGACGGAGCCGCTCTTCGATTACGCCGCCGAGGTGGCGCGCGCGCAGAAGGAAGCGGAAAAACTCACCCACCTGTTAGGCGGCGTGACGGTCGCCGCGCCCGCGGAGGGCGGCGAGTTGAAATCGATCCGCGTGGTGGGTGTCCGCCTCGCCAGGGACCTGCCCAAGGCGCTCGACCTCCGCCCGTTCCACAACGAACCGGGCTACACGCTCGCCGTGCTCGCCGAGTTTCCCGGCGCCATCCTCGAGGTCACCAACAAGAGCGCCATCACCAAGGCCGTCGCCAGCGACGGAACGGATCTCATCATGGGCAAGCGCGATTGGGACCGCCGGCTCGGATTCCCGAAACTCTCCGCCGACAAGGCGTCCGCGCTGTTCGAAGTCCAGCTCAAGCTGCCGCCGCCATCCGCCAAGGGGATCGGCGAGATTGCCGGCGTGATCGAATACCTCGTGGCGGGCGGCAGCAAGGAAATCGAACTCGGTTTCACCGAACTCAAGGCCGGTGCCAAAGGCAAGGAACTCGGTGCGGAAATCAAAAAGATCGAGGACGGCTGGGGCGACAAGGGTACGCAGAATATCGAGCTGAGACTCCGCATCGGCACCGAAACTCTCAAGAACGCATGGCTCGTGGAAAACGGTGTGAAAACCCCGCTGGAACGACGCGGCCACAGCGGTTCCAACACGGTCACCACCTTCACACTCGAACACAAGGAGGCGGTTCCGGCCGATGCCGGGATCGTGATCGAAATCCACGACGATCTGAAA
This sequence comes from Luteolibacter sp., assembly GCA_035468505.1. GTDB lineage: Bacteria > Verrucomicrobiota > Verrucomicrobiia > Verrucomicrobiales > Akkermansiaceae > Luteolibacter. The sequence continues at coordinate 1,608 of DATISV010000393.1, forward strand.
ACCTACGAGGTGCCCTTCAGCCTGGAAAACCTCTCGCTGCTCGGCGAGCCGGTGGGGCCAGGTGCCTGATCCGCCCTATTTATCCGAATGCGTGATTGATCCCGCCTCGCTCCGTGCCACCCTTTTTCCGACCATGAACCGCCGCTCGCTTCTCACCATGATTCCCGCCGCGTCCGCCCTGCTCGCACTCCGCTCGAAGGGCGCGCCGATTCCGCAACCCGCGCTCACCGCCGCCGGATTCGGCATCTCGGTGCAGTGCTGGTCGTTCAAGGAGTTCACCCTCTTCGAGGCCATCGAAATGGCCGCCGCCGCCGGCATGGGCGGCGTCGAGCTGTTCCCCAACCAGAAAATCGGCGGCGAGCACGGTGATTTGAAATTCGGTCCCGACCTCCCGGACGACAAACTCCAGGCGGTGATCGACCACTTGAAGGCCAACAACCTCGTCGCCTACAACTTCGGAGTCACCTGGATCTCCAAGAAGGAGGAGGAAGCCCGCAAGGTGTTCGAGATGGGCAAAAAACTCGGCCTCTACGGCATCACCACCGAAATGATCGATGCCATCGACACCCTGGAGAAACTCGCGGAAGAATATGACATCAAGGTCTGTTTCCACAATCATCCGAAAAAGCCGCTGTACAAGATGTGGGATCCGGATTTCGTCTTCAATTCCGTCAAGGACCGTCACCCGAACGTCGGCATATGCGCCGATATCGGCCACTGGGCGACCAGCGGCCTCGATCCCGTCGAGGTGGTCAAGATAGTCGCGCCGCGCATCCACTCTTTCCACATGAAGGACCGCGAATCGGCCGGGAAATGGTCGCACGACCGCCCGTTCGGCACCGGCGTCATCGACAACATCGCGATCCTCGACGAAGTCCGCAAACACGACTTCGCCGGCAACGTCTCGATCGAATACGAACACAACTGGAAGACCAACCTGCCCGAAGTCGCCCAGTGCGCCGGCTACCTGCGCGCGTATTCGAAGATGCGAGGCTGAGGGGAGCGTGGGCGTCCCGCCCGCTTCTTGATTTTTCCAGTTGCGCGCTGGAACGCCCGGCGGATTTTTTGAGCAATGAAAACATCCGCCGGCATTCTCCTCTGCCTGATCGGTCTGGTCTCCCATACCGTTTCCGAACCCGCATCCAAGTTGCGGGCGGGGGCCAGACACAAGGCCGCCGAGCCGCGCTACTTTTCCGAATCGCCCTTGCCGGAAGGCTGGCCGGAACCGGGACCGTTCAACCAAGTGACGCTCAAGAAATACCCCGCCTACCGCGCCGCCTTCACCCGCGGCAACAAGCCGGACGGCGAATTCATGACGCTCTTCCGCCACATCAAGCGCCACGACATCCCCATGACCGCGCCGGTCGAAATGAAACTCGACGCCGACGCCAAGGAAGCCGCCGACATGGAGCAAATGGCGTTTCTCTATCAGAATCAGAAGGTCGGCAAAACCGGTGCCGACGGCGAGGATGTGGAGGTGCGCGACGTGGCGGCCGCCGAAGCGCTCAGCTATGCGTGGCAGGGTCCGCGTTCGATGGCCGGCAAGGCGCGTGAGGCGCTGGATGCGGAACTGGCGAAACTCGGCCGCAAGGCGAAGGAATACCGCCTGTTAGGCTATAACAGCCCGTTCATTCCGCGTGCGAGGCAGACGCACGAGCTACAGGCGGTGCTGGAGTGAAACAAGGAAGATGCGGGCGGGACGCCCACGCTCCCCTATGCGATGTAATGCAGCTCGCGGGCTTTCGCCTGGATGCCCGCTTCGTTGTCGAGCAGTTCCTGGATCGGATCCCAGCGGCCGGAAACTAGCGCGTCCCTCGCGGAGTCGGGCATGGTCACGCTGAATCGGATGCCGTTCGACGCGCGCACTTCGAGCTTGTCCACATCGATGGTCACTTCGATGGAGGGATCGGCCTCGATGGCCTCGCGCAGGCTTGCAATGTCCGCGGCCTTCGCGATCACGCAGGGCATGGCCAGCGTGGTCGAGTTGCCGAAGAAGATCTCGGCGAAGGATTCGGCGATGATGCC
>DATISV010000394.1:0-5750 GCA_035468505.1 Luteolibacter sp.
TGCTGGCGCTTGCGGTGCGCGTCGAGCCACTCGCCGAGATCGCGGATGCGCTGCTTGAGTTCGCCTTCTTCGAGCGCGGGGAATGGGAAGGTTTCGAAGCAACGGGATTTGACATAAACGGAGTCGTTGCCAACGCCGAGCCATGATCCGGATTTTAATGACCACGCAACGTGAATCGACGATGACAGGATTCCTAACGCATAAGCATCATCCAAGGCGATGTTGACGAGTTTGTGTTCGGGAAGGACGGACGCATCGACGAAAACAAAGACGCGATGTTTGGCAGTTTCACTTGTAGAGATAAATCGAGGCAAGCCCTTGAGCATGTTCCGGAGCTTGGGAACCGACTCGTTGAACAACCACCAATTCTCGCGCCTTGTCGCGCGTTTATTGTTCATTCTTGCCGGGCGGACGTGCGTGAAAACCCACTGATAGATCTCAGGAAACCGATCTCGGACCTCCGATTCAGTTAGACCGAAAAGATCGATCACGTAATTACCACGATTGATTCCTGTGAGATCGCTCCCGTTGAGAATTGGGCGGACTCGCTCGGTGATGTCTGTTTGTCCGGAATAGCCGAGGGCATGAAGCTGATCTGGCTTAACCAGCGGCAGATGAAGGATTCGATGACGTCCGGGGAAGGCATGTGCCGGAGTCTAGCGACATGGTCATACTGGAAAAGCCGGATTTACGAGGAAGCGCCGCCGATGGCGATTTTCATGATGATGGTCGGGAAGACAGCTCAGGAACCCGGGTGATTTGTCATCCGTGCATGGATCGCGGAATCGATGCGTTCGATGATGTCCGCACCCGGATCGGCTTTGAGGAAATAACCCGCGCAGCCGGCGGCCAAGGCCTGGGCGCGCTCTTCGGGATCGTCGCGGGCGGTGACGAGCAGGATCGGCGCGGGGTGGCTGACGGCGGCCAGCCGGCGGGCCAGTTCCAGTCCGGAAATGCCTTCAAGTTGCGAGTCGAGTACCAGACAGTCGAAATCCGGTTGCCGGGTGTCGTCGAGAAACGCCTCTGCGGACGGGTAGGTGATCGGCTCGTAGCCGGCACTGCGCAACAGGCGCGCGAAGGCGCGGGCGACGCTTGCGTCATCGTCCACCACCGCCACGTAGTGTTTGTGTTCTCGGTTCATGGTGGCGCTTCAGGGTTTTCCGATCCGGGCAAATGGCATCTGATCCATGCACCGCCTTGGACTAAGGCATTGCATGCGGTTCCGTTTATCAGGTCCAACTCCTTTTGATGAAGTGGGACGAAAGTCGGACCCCGGCGGCACGGCCGGGCAGGCCAATCGGATTGCCATGGACAGGATGGCCGCCCAGCATGCCGCGGAATGATGGAAGTCGCATCAAGGCGCATGGCGCTGCGGATCGTGCTCTGGACCGGGGCTGCCGTCACATGGTTGCTCCTGCTGGTCTGGACGCTGTGGGCGTTCGGGGCCTTGTGGTTCGATTTTCCGCAGGAAAGCCTGCGACCGTGGGTGGCGGCGGTTTATGCGGTTTTGCCCGTGGTGGTGGTATTGATCGTGAGACCCCGCTGGCGGGCCAAGCTGGCGGTGGCCATGGCGAACCTGCTGGTGATGCTGTGGTGGCTGAGCCTGCAACCGCGCCAATACCGCGATTGGAAAGCCGAGGTGGCGGTCACGCCATACGCGGAGATCGATGGCGACGTGGTGACTTTGCACAACGTGCGGAACTTCGACTACCGGACCGAGACGGACTTCACCCCGCGCTATGAAACGCGGCGGCTCGATCTGAAAAACCTGCGCGGCGTGGACTTGTTCCTCAACTACTGGGGCTCGCCCTACATGGCGCACCCGATCCTGTCCTATGACTTCGGCGGGGACGGTCGGGTTTGTTTCAGTATCGAGACCCGGCCGGAAAAGGGCGAGGTGTATTCCGCGCTCGGCGGACTCTACCGCATGTTCGAACTGCACTACGTGGTGGCCGACGAGCGCGACGTGGTGCGCCCGCGCAGCAACTTCCGCAAGGACGAGGATGTCTATCTCTACCGGATCAAGGCATCCCGTGTGCGGGAGAGTTTTCTGGAATATGTCCGTGCCGTGAACGAACTGCACGAGAATCCTCGCTGGTACAATGCCGTCACCAACAACTGCACCACCGCCATCCGCCAGCAGCGCGCCGCATCGGATCGCGCGCCGTGGGACTGGCGCATGCTCGCCAACGGCCTCGGCGACGAGTTGTTGTATGAAAATGGCGCCATCGACCGCTCACTGCCGTTCGCCGAGCTGAAGCGGATCTCTCACATCAACCCGCGTGCCCATGACGCCGGCGATGCCACGGATTTTTCCGAACGCATCCGCGTGGGACTGCCCGGGATGTGAACGGGGTGCGGACGCGCCCTTCGTGTGCCATTCCGCTCACCCAAGGCATGGTCGTCCCACAGGGATAAAACCCGCGTTTCCGGTCCGGCCCCGCCAAACAAGGAGGACCTAAGTTGCATAAGCCAAAAATTGACATGCGCGACTGCGCTATCTTGTAATCGAGCGCTATGAAAAACATCACAGGTGCATGTTGTGCATTGGCATTGGCCACCCCGCTTTGCGCGGGCGATTACTCCCCGGCCCCGGCCCCGACTCCGAGTTCGGTCGCCACCGAATCCTATGGCCCCTACAGCTGGTTCCTGGGTGGCGGTGGTGATTACATGTTCGATACCGAGGAAATCCTCTGGTACGGCCAGCTCGGCTACTCCCTGAACGACGCCTCATCCATATTCCTCGAAGCTGGTTGGATTGGCGAGGATGACACCCTCACCGTGGCCGGCGTTGATTTCGATTACGATGTGGACATCGTTCCCATCACGCTCAACTACAAATACGAGTGGAAACTCTCCGACCGCTTCGGATGGTACTTTGGCGCCGGTCTTGGAGCAGGCTACATCGATGCGGATGTGGAAAAGGTATTTTCCGGCGACGAATGGGTCTTCATGGCCCAGGGATTCACAGGTCTGGTTTATGAGTTCACGCCGGCCTTTGAGGGATATCTCGGCGTCCGTTACATGTGGTTTGATGAACCCGATTTCGGCGGTGCCGATCTGGATGACTTCGACGACTGGGGTGCCGGATTGGGCATCCGCTTCAACTTCTGATTTTGGTTCCGGTTGTATTGCATTCTTGAGCCGGTCCGCTTGATTGCGGCCGGCTCATTTTTTACCCAAAGCGCGTTTGCCGAACACGGTTATGGCAACAACACATCGGATTTCTCCAAACGCATCCGCGAGGGATTGCCGGGGATGTGGCGAATGGATCGCTTGTAGCGGCGCCCTGTGAGCGTCGATGCCGATGCATTGCGAAGCATACCCATCATCTGCGCCATCCCGTCCCAGCCGCGGGGCAATCAGCGACGGTCGCAGACCGCCGCTACATTTGACGGGCCGCCGCTTGCAGCGTGAAGCAAAAACACGCGCCGCCTTCGGGCTGGTTTTCCGCGGTGAGCTTGCCTTTGTGGGCCTCGACGATGGTTTGCGAAACCAGCAGCCCCATTCCCATGCCGGTGGCCTTGGTGGTGTAGAACGGCTCGAACAGCCGGTCGATATGTTCCGGGGGAATGCCGGGACCGTTGTCGCAGACCTTTACCTGGATGCCGCCGGGATTCATCAAACGCGCGCTCACCCGCACCTGGCGGCCGTGTTTGTCATGTTTGTCCAGCGCGTCCATCGCGTTGACGATCAGATTGAGCAACACCTGCTGGAGGTGGATGCGGTCGCCGAGAACTTCGGACAGGCCGGGTTCAATTTCCGCTGTTAGATGCACATGGCGCCCGGTGGCGTCGGAATGCAACAGACCGATGACATCGGAGATGACTGCGCCGATATCGAGCGCTTGCATGTCGAGCCGGCCCTTGCTGAGCAGCGAGCGCAGTTTCTGGATCACATCGCCGGCGCGGTGGTCGTCGCGCAGGATGTCGTCGATGATGGCGCGCAGCTCCTCGAGGTCCGGCACGGGCTGCTTGAGCATGATTTCCGCGGCCTCGGCATTGCGGAGGATCGCTCCCAGCGGCTGGCTGAGTTCGTGGGCGAGCGATGAAGCGAGCTGGCCCAGCAGGGAAACGCGTCCGGCATGCGAGAGGGAGTCGCGCATTTCCATGGTTTGCTCGATGGCGATGCGCTTGCCTTCCTGTTCTTGGTGGAGTTTCCGGCGGTTTATGAGCAAGCCGACGATCAACCCTGCCTGCAACACGGCGAGGCTGGTGAATGCGATGGCGGGCCTGCGATGGCGTTCCCAGAAGCTTGGTTCGCGAAAGCGGATGATGTGATCCGGCGGCAGGTTCGCCACGGGAATGTTCCAACGCCGTAGTTCGCGCCAATCATAGACGGGTGTGCCGGGTTGTAGGATCACCGGGTCGATGCCGTCCGGGGATTCGCTATTGAGGATGCGCGCGGCGACGCGGGCGGCTTCCCTGCCGACATCGCCGTCCCGATAGAGCTTGCCGCCCACGGAGCCGAGTCCGAATTCGCTGGCGAAAAGCGAGATGATCGGCGCGTTGGCCACCGTGTGCAGTCGCTTGAGCGCCTCGTTCTCCGCGCAGGGTATGCCATCGGCGTCTTCGAAGAAGATGCCATGGAATATGAATGAATCGGGCGGCAGTTTCGAGGCGCGATCGAGCATTTCACCGAGCGGCAGCGCGTCGAGCCAGATGAATTCGAGCCGGTCGGAGAACGGTTCGAATTCCCGCCGGCAAATACCCGCCCATTTGCGTTCGAGTTCGGTGGCACCAAGGACCACGGCAAGGTGCTTGGTTTCGGGCTTCATCCGCAACACCTGCCCGATCATGCCCGGAAGATCGACCGATTGCGTGACGAGCGTCGCGTTGTTTCCCACCAGGTCCGGAGGGACCAGCCGCGGTTCCGCGCCGACCAGCAGCAAGGGCGTGTTCGGAAACAGCCTGGCGCGGTGGCGGTTGGCGAAAGTCACACCATCGCTGGCAATGGCCACCACCAGATCCGCCGGGTGGCTCTTCAACCGTTGTTCCAGGAAATCCACCAGCGGCTCGTCGTTGGATTGCACGAAGCGCGTCAGATCGAGTGGAATGTCGTGGAAGTCCACCCGCTGGACGGTCTCCGCCGCCAAGGTGGAGCGGAAGGATGCGAGCACGGTAGAGAGCGGCGCGGTGTCCCGGCCGTAGGGGTTGAGGATCATCACCCTTTTCGTTTCGCCGGCCGGCGCGGTGAGCGATGCTAGCAGCCAGAAAAGGAGTGCCACCCTTGGCACGAGGCGACGGAGGATGGATGGCAATATCATCAGGATACGGGCAAGCCTATGTGACATTCTCGCCGACATGCAACCTCACAGGGTGTCTTTTCATGCGGGAGAGGGGCACGCGAAAAATGCTTTAGTGGCGGCCTGTAACTGTCGGGCAAATGAGGTGCACTGTGGCGGCGGCCAAGAAGCACAGCGTTATTGAGCGTCGTTGTTTCCTTCCAGCTTCGCACGGGCCTCGGTGAGGCGGGCCATTTTCGTTTCGTCCACTTTCGGGTATTTGAGACCCAGGTCCTGGATGGCGGTGGTGATGATGTCGGCGATCATCGCGCGGGCGACGTATTTGCGGTCGGCCGGGATGATCCACCACGGGGCTTTTTTGGTGCTGGTGGCGGTGATGGCATCCTCGAATGCGCCGCGGTATGCCTTCCAGTGTTCGCGCTCCGCCAAATCTGCCTCGGAGAATTTCCAGTATTTTTCCGGCTTGGTGAGGCGTTCGAGGAAACGCCGCTTCTGCTCGTCCTTC
>DATISV010000395.1:0-3297 GCA_035468505.1 Luteolibacter sp.
GTCATCCCAACTTCTGGAGCTATAGTGAAGCCGATGTAATAGGACGTGTGTAGTGGCTTTAGGGAGTTTGCATCGGCTGGCCACCCTGTCGTAGTAAATCCGCCCAAATTCATATCGTGTCTCAATACCGCTGAACGAGCAAAGTCACTGGCGTCAACTCCAGGAGATTGATAGTCCGGTGGGCTCGTAGCCGAGGTGGTGGCATACCCGGTGAATGAATAGTTGGCAAGAACCGCGGCTTCGCCAATATTTGCCGCTACGACTATCAAGGCCGCGATGTAGCTACCCATCGCCATTTTTGATTGTTGTTTTTTGTATTGCATAACAGGATTGATTCGTATGACCTGCCGAGGTGATATCCGCCGACGATCACACCGGGGACTTTTCATGTAAGGCATTGATGCTGCAAGGATTTTTTGCTCGCAGGTGCTGATACCGGGCGGGTCGGGGCGGCGGGATTCGGGCCGCAGCGGGCCGGCTGATATCACCCGGCTTCGCCGCGCTACTCCGGGGCGGATGTGACAGATCATACCGGCCACGTTTCAGAGTGGTGCGCGGGACGGGGCCGGAGGCTGGTGAGGGGCATTCTCATACGCCTTGCATCCGCGTCCCGCCGCCGGAGTGTGGCGGGATGCGGGGTGGACCGCTTTCCGGATGATCGGGGAAAATTCCGTCAGTCGCCGCTCTTGAGCACCTTGATGAAGGCGTCCTGCGGGATGTTGACCTTGCCGAAGAGCTTCATCTTCTTTTTGCCCTCCTTCTGTTTCTCCAGCAGCTTGCGCTTGCGGGTGATGTCGCCGCCGTAGCACTTGGCGGTGACGTTCTTGCGCATGGCGGAGATCGACTCGCGGGCGACGATCTTGCCGCCGACGGCGGCCTGGATGGCGACGACGAAGAGGTGCTGGGGAATGACGTCCTTGAGCTTGCCGGCGAGCACGCGACCGTAGGACTCCGCCTTGTCGCGGTGGACGATGGTGGCGAAGGCCTCGACCGGATCGCCGGCGATGAGCATGTCCATCTTGACCAATTTCGCCGCGCGGTAGCCGGAATGCTCGTAGTCCATCGAGCCGTAGCCGCGGGTCATCGATTTGAGGCGGTCGTTGAAATCGACGAGGATCTCGGCGAGCGGCAGCACGCAGGTGAGCATGACGCGCGATTCGTCGATGGTCTCGGTGTGGGTGACGTCGCCGCGTTTTTCCATCACGAGCTGCATCACGTCGCCGATGTATTCGCCGGGCACCATGATATAGACATTCACGATCGGCTCGCGGATTTCCTGGATGGCCTGCGTCTCGGGAAACAGCGAGGGGTTGTCCACGATGGTCTCGGTGCCGTCGGTGAGCGTGACCTGATAGATGACGGACGGATAGGTGGAGATGACATCCATGTCGAACTCGCGGCGCAGGCGTTCCTGGATGATCTCCATGTGGAGCAGCCCGAGGAAGCCGCAGCGGAAACCGAAGCCGAGCGCGGTGGAGCTTTCCTGCTGGTAGGTGAATGCGGGATCGTTGATCTGGAGCTTGCCCATCGCCATCTTGAGACCCTCGTAATCCGAGGAATCCACCGGATAGATGCCGGAGAAAACCATCGGCTGGATCTCCTTGTAGCCGGGCAGCGGCTCCTTGCACGGGTGGGTCGAATCGGTCATGGTGTCGCCGATCTTCACCTCGGCGGCGGACTTCATGTTGGCGATCACATAGCCCACATCGCCGGCGACGAGTTTCTCGCGGGCGTTCATTCTGGGAGTGAAGACACCGACCTCCTTGACCTCATAAACCTTGTCGGTGGCGAACAGACGCACGCGCTGGCCGCGCTTGATGCTGCCGGAAAACACGCGGACGTAGGAAACCACGCCGCGATAGGTGTCGTAGAGCGAGTCGAAGACGGAACAGCGCAGCAGCTTGTCGGGATTTTCCGTCGGCGCGGGCACGCGGTGGATGATGGCTTCGAGAATGTCCTCGATGCCGATGCCGTTTTTCGCGGAAGCGGGGATGCAATCCTCGGCGGGGATGCAGAGGATGTCCTCTAGCTGCTTCTGACACTTCGGCACGTCGGCGGCGGGCAGGTCGATCTTGTTGAGGACCGGGATGATGGTGAGATTCTGCTCGGTGGCGAGATGAAGGTTGGCGACCGTCTGGGCCTCCACGCCCTGCGCGGCATCGACCATCAGGATGGCGCCCTCGCAGGCGGCCAGCGCGCGGGACACCTCGTAGGAGAAATCGACGTGGCCCGGTGTGTCGAGCAGGTTGAGCTTGTAGGTTTTCCCGTCCTTCGCCCGGTATTCCATGGTCACCGGGTGGGACTTGATGGTGATCCCCTTCTCGCGCTCCAGGTCCATCGAATCGAGGAGCTGGTCCTGCTTTTCCCGCTCGGTGATGGTCCGTGTGGACTCCAGCAGGCGGTCCGAAAGCGTGGTCTTGCCGTGATCGATGTGGGCGATGATCGAGAAATTTCGGGTCAGGGACGTGGCCATGGTGATGGGAAACGCGCGGGGCGCGGCGAGGGAAAGCAGGAATCGCCGGCGGAAGCACGCAAAATCCCAAGCCGCCCGCCGACCCGCCGATTGCAGGAATTTTGTCCCAGGTGAGACATTCGCGGATTCATTGGCAGACGGGCTGTCACCGGTGCGCCAGCAGGGACCGCACGGTTGACCGATTGAAATTCCTGCGGATCATGCGCGTATTCCCGGGCTGTTTCCGCCTGCGAGACCGACACCACGAATTGATGATGAACGCCAAATTTCCCGCAATCGCGACCCTTGCCTGCCTCGTGCTGCCGTGGGGGCTGGTTTCCTGTCGGCCGGAAGGGAATTCGGCGGTTGCGGAATCCTCCACGGACGCCGACGCGTCCGCCGGGCTTCCGGAAACGGTCACGTTCAATGCGCACATCCGCCCGATCCTCTCGGACTCGTGTTTCGCCTGCCATGGATTCGATGCCAACACACGCGAGGCCGGACTGCGGCTCGACACGCCGGAGGGCGCCTATGCCGCGCTGAAGGACTCGGATTCGAAATTCGCCATCGTGCCCGGAGATCCCGACGGCAGCGAGGTGCTGGCACGCATCACCACACAGGATCCGGACTTGCAGATGCCTCCGCCGACCTTCCACAAGGACCCGCTCGACGCACGCGAGGTGGCGCTGGTCCGCAGATGGATCGAGCAGGGCGCGAAGTATGAAAATCACTGGTCGTTCGAGCCGGTGCGGCGGGTCGAGCCGCCGGTGCCGGCGAAACATGCCGAGCAGGTGGCGAATCCGATCGATGCCTTCGTGCTCGACCGGCTGGCGCGCGAGGACGTC
>DATISV010000396.1:0-2119 GCA_035468505.1 Luteolibacter sp.
GGGCTGATCGTTCCCACCGCGCTCGGCTACGGCTGGAACGCATGGCACGGCATGGATCCCTGGACCGGCGCGCTCGGCGGCTTCCTTATCGCCGGCGTGGCCCGCATCGTCGTCGCCCAGCACTGCACCTTCTTCATCAACTCGCTTTGCCACACCATCGGCCGCCAGCCGTATTCCTCCGATCACAGTGCGCGCGATAGCGCCATCATGGCCTTCCTCACCTTCGGCGAGGGATATCACAACTATCACCACGAGTTCCAACACGACTACCGCAACGGCGTGAAACCCTGGCAGTGGGATCCCTCGAAGTGGACCATTTGGACGCTTTCGAAGCTCGGCCTCGTCGAGGGACTGCGCCGGGTGCCGGACAGCAAGATCCTCCTCGCCGAAATGCGCGAGGCCCGCCTGCGCGCGGAAAAACACCTCGCCGAGCTGCGCGAGCACGGACCGTCGCACACCTTCAGCGAAACCGTGCACGAAATCGTCGAACGCCTCGCCGCCAATTATCACGAACTCGAAAAGGCCGTCGCGGACCGCGCCCAGCTCTCGCGCGAGGTGCTCGACCGCTGGCAGGCCGAAACCCGCCAGATGATGCGCGAACTCAGCCGCATCCGCGAAGCGGTGGCGGCGTGACGCAGACTCAGCCGATCGACGGCACCCTCACCGCGGTGTCGGTGTCCGCGCCATAGTCCACGCCGTCGAGGCCGAAGCCGAAAAGGCGCAGGAAGCTGGCCTGGTAGCCGTCGTAGTCGCCGAGTTCGCGGAGATTGTCGGTTTCGACGATCCGCCAGTTGGCCTGCACCGGTTGTTGGACCGGGTCGGCCATTTCCCAGTCGTCGAGGCGGATGCGGCCGGCCTCGTCGGGCTGCGGGGCGGTGTATCGTTCGCGGAACAGGCGGTCCATCTGCTCGATGCAGTCCTCGTGGCTGCCCTGTTCCTTCATCACCTTGTAGAGCAGCGAGATGTAAAGCGGCACCACGGGGATCGCGGAGCTGGCCTGGGTGACGAGCGCCTTGTTGACGGAAACCCACGCCTTGCCGTCGATGGCGGCGAGCCTGGTGTCGAGCGCGCGCTGGACGCGTTCTAGATCCTCCTTGGCCTTGCCGATGGTGCCGTCCTTGTAGATCGGCCAGGTGAGTTCGGGGCCGATGTAGGAATAGGCATAGGTCCGCACGGCGCGGGCCAGCAGGTTCTCCGCCAACAGCGCGTCGATCCACATTTCCCAGTCCTCGCCGCCCATCACGGCCACCGTCTGCGCGACATCGCCGCCCTCCGCAGGCTCGATGGTGACCTCGTCCACCACTCCGGTGGAGGTGTTGAGGTTCTTGTTGGTATAACTCTGGCCGATCGGCTTGAGCACCGACTTGAAGACCTCGCCGGTCTTCGGATGCGTGCGGCGCGGCGAGGCGAGGCTGTAAACGACGCAATCGACCTGCCCGAGGTCCTCCTTGATGGCGGCGATCACCTGAGTCTTCATTTCATCGGAAAACGCATCGCCATTGAACGACCGGGCATACAATCCCGCGGCGGCGGCTTCCTTCTCGAAAGCGGCGGAGTTGTACCATCCCGCGGTGCCGCACTTGGTTTCCTCGCCGGGTTTTTCGAAAAACACACCGATGGTGGCCGCGCCCGAGCCGAAGGCCGTGGCGATGCGCGACGCCAGGCCGTAGCCGGTGGAAGAACCGATCACGAGGACCTTCTTCGGCCCGTCCGCGATCGGGCCGCGGTTTTTGACGGCGGCGATCTGTTCGGCGACGTGTTTGGCGCAGCCGTCCGGATGGGCGGTGGTGCAGATGAATCCGCGGATTTTCGGGGCGACGATCATGGCTGGCGCGAGGCTACCGGCAGGCCGCGGTGTGGCAACCTTGATTTGCGCGGCCCGCATCCCGCTCTTGCCCCGCGGGAAATCCGGCGCTAGAGCCGCGCATGCCCTTGCTCCTGGGAGTGAACATCGATCACGTGGCCACGCTGCGACAAGCGCGCTACGCCCGCACTCCAGACTCACCGAACGCCGAGCCGAGTCCGCTCGACGCCGGCCGCGACGCGTTGGACGGGGGCGCGGATTCGCTGACGATCCACGTCCGCTCGGACCGCCGCCACATGCAGGATGCGGATGCGT
>DATISV010000397.1:0-3474 GCA_035468505.1 Luteolibacter sp.
AACCTCGACCAGATTCACGAAGTCGGGAACATCACTTCCACCACTGTCAGCGGACTGCAGCCGTCCACTACCTACTATCTGGCTCTCCAAGCTTTCAACACCGCGGGGATCTACAGCAACCCGACCGCGGAAATCGTCCACACCACGCAGGAGCCGCCAGCCACGGGACTGACCATCCACGACGAGTCGGGAAATCGGCTTTCGGAGATCGGGGAATCGCTCGATCTCGGCATGGCACGGCTCGGGGCGCTGGGCGACGATTGCACCTTCGTTCTGACCAATCACGGCCCGGAATCCGTGAGCGGCCTGCGCTGGTTCATCGAAGACGCCGGTGCCGAAAATTTCGTCATCAGGGGCATGCCCTTGGTGGCTCTCCTCAACACCAACAGCAGCTTCGAGAAGGATTTCCATGGATGGTCGAACAGCGGGCGGCTGCGGACCCGCGACAGCGAAGCGGCGACGCATGGCGACAATCTCGCGAACTTTTCCTATGGCGACGGTCCCAACGACGGTGTGTTGCACACGACATTCCCCACCGTGCCCGGAAAAACCTACCGGCTGGAATTCGACCTTGGCGTGATGAGTTTCAACACCAACCTGCAGCGCTTGCGCGCCAGCCTCCATGGCGGGCAGACACTGTTGACCGAAATCATATCGATGAGCGGCATCGGAGCGGGCCTGACCGTTTGGGAGCCGAAAAACTACGAGTTTACCGCGGATTCCGAGATCACCACGCTGTTCTTTGAAGACGTTTCCTCCACTTCCACGGCTGTGGACCTCAACATCGACCACGTCAAGGTCATCGATGTGGCGGCATCGTCAGAATCCAGCGGCCTCACCCTGCCGGCCGGCGGCAGCGTCAGCTTCAGTGTAAGATTCAAGCCCACCCGTGCGGGGGCGCGCAGCGCGAAGTTCCGGTTGATGAAAGACGGCGACAGCGATGATGCCTACAGATTCAACCTCCACGCCGACGGCAGCGTTTCCTTCGACGAGTGGCTGGTCCTGAAGGAAAATGGCAACCCGGCGGTTGGTGGTGGCGGTGGAAATCCGTTGCTCGATTTCGCGTTCGGCCTCGGTCCGGACGAGGTGCCGGGCAAAACGCTGGTTTTCGCCGATGGCAAGATCGTCTCGCGAGGCAAACCGGCCGTGATTCCACCTGCGGAAGCCGACGGCGAATTCCGCGGTGTCTTCGTCCGCAAAAAAGACCGCGAAGCCTCCGGTCTGCTTTACCATCCGCAGTTCAGCTCCGATCTGGTCCATTGGCATGATGCCGATGGCGTGCCCGAAATCCTCGCCGAGGATGGCGCGGTGGAAATCGCATCGCTCACGGCACCGAACATGCTGGATGGCAAGCCGGCGCGTTTCTTCCGCGTGGGAGTTTCCCAGGTGGCGCCACCTTCCGGCCATGACTTCGTCGAGTGGCTGGAACATTACGATGTCGCGGAAGTTTCGCCCGGCACCGAGGGAACGCGGGAACTCACCTCGATGCTCATCGATTACGCCTTCGGTCTGCCGCCCGGCGCGAGTGGCGCGGGTCTTGTAGCCGAAATCGATGGCGTCATTGCCTCGCGCGGCAAGCCGAACGTGCGCCCGCCGGCCAGTCCCGGGGAGGCATTCAATGGACTCTATGCGCGGCGCAAAAACCATGCCGCGGCCGGCTTGGAATACCGCCCGCAATTCAGCGCCGATCTGATTCACTGGCACGACGCGCCCGACGCGCCGGTGGTGCTGGCCGATGACGGCGAGATCCAGGTGCTCACGGTCTCAGCGCCGGAGCTGCTCGACGGCATGCCAGCCCGCTTCTTCCGCGTCGGTGTGAACGGTCCGCTGCCCGAACCTCCGGAACCGGTCGCTTTTGACACATGGATGGAGGAAGAGGCGGCGTCCGAAACACCCGCTCCACACCATGTGATGGCCTACGCCTTCGGGCTGGACATCGCCCAGGTGGCCGGCGGAGGGCTGCTGGAAATCAATGGCAATGCCATTTCCCGGGGAGTTCCCAACGCGAACCCGCCCCCCGGGCCTCAACAGGCCTCCAAGGGCATCTGCAGCCGTCGCAAGGCGCATTCGGACGTGGGGCTCAGCTACCGCCCGCAATTCAGCGCCGACCTGATCCACTGGCACGATGCGCCCGCCGCCCCGGTGGTGATTGCCGAGGACGGGGACATCGAGGCGGTTTCCGTGACCGCGCCCGAAGATATCGGCGGCCAGCCCGCGCGCTTCTTCCGGGTGGGCATCCGGTTGGAGCCGGAGTCCTGAGATCAAGGCACCAGCGCCACGCGGAAAAAGCGTTTCGGATCGGCGGGATCGAGTTCGATTTCCATGGTGGCGGACATTTGCGAAGGCCCGGCCGTCATGGCCGCTCCCGGAACAATCCGCCATGAGCCATCCGCCATGCCGGTGTTGGTTTCGATCTGATAACTCCTGCCGGGGAAACAGTTCCACGTGATGGAAAACGAAGCATGGGATTTGCCATGGCCGGTGATGACGAAGCCCTTGCCGGGTTCAAGGCGGTCGTAGGTTCCGTTGGCGTCCTCGTCGCGCAGCGCTTCCAGCGGAACGAGCAGGAACTCGTCGGGATCGATGTTGCCATTGTCGGCCACCATGACAGGCGCCTGCGCGCCGAGAATGCCGCCGTCGGCGGTCTGATAGGCAAGCGCGGCGAGATACAGGTTCTCCGGAGATTCACCGAAGGCCTGGTCGATGCGGATCACCCCTTCCATCTGCTGGCCGGCGGTGCGGGCACTTTGTGTGGCCGCGCCATTGGCATTGAACCAGCCGATGTAATCGCCGGAACTTTCCGCCGCGAGGAATGGAGCGCCGTCGGGCAATGCGGTGGTGCCGGCCTTGGCCCATGGAGCGGCGGTCGTGGCGGAAGCGAGAACCGAATCGCCGACCAAGATGAAGTGGTCGTTTCCGATCACGCCCGGTGCCCAGGTCGCGACATATAACAAGTTTCCGCGCAAGGCGGCATGGAGGGTCATGCCGGGACTGGAAAGCAGATAGCCGGGAAAATCGACCGTGCCGTCGAGCACGAAGGGAATCGTCCCGGGTGTCGATGGCGGAGTGGTGGCGCCGCCGTCATTCTCCACGAAAACATGCTGGATTTCCGACTTGTGCACATTGCCGCGGGTGTCGGTGGCCTCGATGTAATAATCGAGCAGCTTGCCGCGGAAGCCCGGCAGGTTGGTTTCCGTGATTTTGGCAAAGTAATAATCGGCCACTTCGTTGGTGGGCAGGAAATAGTCGATCTGCGGGTTCGCCGCCGCGGCGTTGAGTGCCTCGCGCGTTTTCGGCAGCTCGCGGCGGGTCATGGGAATGCTGATCCATGTGCCGACCTCGCCGCCGCCGGCGTAGGTTTCGTTCTGGTTCGAGGCGAGCGGGTTCACACCCTCGCCATCGACACGCACCTTGGCGACCACGCCGCCTTCGGGAATGCCCGAAAGATCATAGGCATGGGTCCAGAGATAAAAC
>DATISV010000398.1:0-5085 GCA_035468505.1 Luteolibacter sp.
GTATCGGTTGCATTCGCCACACTGACGCTTCCGATCAGTTCCCAGCGGCCGATGTTCTTTCCAAGAGCGGCGAGTTCCGACGAATAGTTCTGGTTGATGACCTCCGTGAGTTGCACGGACGCGCCTACAGCCACTTGATAAGTGGTGTTGCCTCCACTTACATTGGTGGTGTTTGGGTGGATTCTGTAAACGTTGTAAATCCCGGCCGTGCCACCGGTGAGTCCCGTGGCGGTCAAGTTCGGATTCACACCCATCGAGTTGTAAAGCGTTCCTGGTGCGACGGTGAAATTGTCGGCATGAAGCGCGGGCGTGTAGGTAAAGGTATATTGATCGGTGGTGCCATTGCCTCCGAATGCATGGCGGAGGGTGAAGAATGTTTGCGGTATGTCCGTATAGGCGGGAAGGTTGCCCACGCTGGTGTCCGAATACGACGCGACGGTGCCGCCGGCTCCGGTGTAGGCGAAATTGCCGAAGCCCAACGCGTCGATTTCGTTAGAGGCTTCGATAATGAATGCAGCTTGATTGCTCGCGGTGGTGAGAATGAAAATCAAGCTGCCGAGCATGGAACGGTGGAACGTTTTCATGGTTGAATATCCTCCAAACGATGGTTGTGCCGCGGTTGAAGGGGGGCCGGACGCGGCTTTCCGGAAAGCACCGTTGCCATGATCGAAATGCAGAGTCCGGAGTCAATGTTTAAATTGTGCATTTTTTGCTTTCCAGGTCTTCCATGTATTAACTTCAAGTTTCTTGATTTTAATCGACAGGGGAACCATTGCCTCCGTGCAACATCACGTTTTGATAAATGATTTTCCGCGTGCCATGGAGCCGCGTCGGAGGCAGATTCGGGACATATGAAAAGACACTTGGCCGCGGCATTGATCGCCATGTCATTCCATCTCCTGCCCATGGCGCGGGGCGCGTATCTCATCGAGATCGACACCGACGGTCTCGACGACGGGAATTTCGCTTGGAATCCGGATTTCTCGCTGGGAGGCGATACCACCACCGCTTACCAAAGCATCAAGGCAACGACGATCTGCCTGACCGGCGGCGACAGCATCTACGGCGGCAACGGCACGCAGGACACTTATATTTACTCCTACGCGCCGGACGCACAGGCGGACAACCAATACCTGGATTCCGGGATGGCGCTTGGAGATGGCAATTTCGCCACGGGCGCGTTCGGCGGCGGACCGGGGCGCTATGCGGTTTATGCCACATGGCCCACCACCACCAATGTGACCGGCGGCTTGACGAACTTTCAGATTGTGACCGCCGGCGACAGCGCCTCATTTTCGATCGACCAGAACACCAAGGGCAACGTGTGGGTGAAAGTGGGCGAGGTCGATTACTCCTCGGGTCCGATCTCGGTGACGCAGACGCCCACCACGAGCACTTCCGTTTCGATGCGGGCGTCCGGTGTGTTGTTTGAACTGCTATCCGGGAGCGGCACGGGCGGATATGATGGCCCGCCCGGCCCGTTCATTTTGGGCGAGGGTCCCGCGCGTTTGTTCGGCGTCGCCTTTTCCCGCAACAAGGTCGAGGCGCGGAGTACGCACTTCGCCGTGTTGCACAGCACCGATCTGGTCAATTGGAGCACCAGCGATCTGAAGTTGGTTTCCATAACTAATCTCGATGCGGAGAACGAACTCGTCGCATTCCGCTCGATGGTGCCGGTGGCCATGGCGGAGCGGCAGTTCCTCAAGGTCCAGCCGATTCCGACGATGCCGCTCGGCAGTCCACCGAAATATGTCGCTTTCACCTATGATGACGGCCCGCACCCGGACCGCACGCCGCGGCTGCTCGACATGCTCACCGCACGCAACATCCGGGCCACGTTTTTCGTGGTCGGCACCAACGCGCAGAAATACCCGCACATTCTGCGGCGCATGATCAACGAGGGCCACGAAATCGGCAATCATACCGTGAACCACCCGAATCTGACGACCTTGACGACGGAAGAAGTGATCGCGGAGGTGGCCGGCTGCCGCGATGCGGTGGTGGCCGCCGCCACCCTGCCGACCGCAAGCATCCGCCCGCCCTACGGCGCGGTGAACCAGTCCTTGAGGGATCTGTTCATGAGCGAGTTCGGCTATCCCACGGTGTTGTGGAACGTCGATCCGCGCGATTGGGATGTGGCGGTTTCCGACCAGCAGGTGATCGACACCATTCTCAACGAGTCGGACCACGGCGAGATCATCCTGTGCCATGACATCCACGAGCGCACGATCGGCGTGATGCCGACCGTGCTCGATGGCCTGCTCGCGCAGGGCTTTTCCTTCGTGACGATTTCCGAGTTGCTGGAGTTGCAGGGCAACTGAGTTATCATTCTTTCTCGACGCGATAGAACGCCCTGCCCGCGGGCGGGTTGTTGTCGGTGAGCGTGTCGGTGGTGCCGGCAGGCGTGAATCCGCTGACGACGACATCCGGGAAGCCGTTGAGATCGAGTGACCTCACGAGCCGGTAGGTGGCCGCGGGGTCGAGGCCCTCGACGGTGATCGCGCAACTCACTCCGGGATTGTAGGCGATGGACACGATTTTCATCGGCATTGGCGCGCCCACCCTCACGAAGTCGTGGTCCTCCACGTTGACCAGCTTGCCGTCCCACGTTGCGCGGTAGGCATAAACCGAGCCGGATGCGCCGGAAACCGACACGATCTTGGTGGCCACACCCGCCGCGTCGGTGATGGCGCTGTGTTGCTCCTCGATTTCGTCGCCATCGGTATCGATGTAAAAGATAATGGTTTGTCCCGCGATGGGATCTCCCAAACCATTGAGCAGAGTGGCGGTGAGTGTGGCCTCGCCGGCGGTTTCGATCGACACTTCCGCCGCCGTCAGCACGGCACCGTCAATGACATCGCCGATGCCGTTGAAGTCGCTGTCAGCCTGATCGGCATTGGCGACCGTGGGTGCGTTGTCGAACTGCATCGCCAGCGAGTAATCGCCCTGGGTCATCACCTCGCCGGTGGTTTTGGCATAATCGAGCAATGTCAGCCATTTTTCCCAGCGGCCGGGATCGACCATGTTGTTCTCGCGGTTGATGCCGCCGGGCGCGCTCGGGCAGGAGACGAGCCGGTCGAGTTCGTTGCAATAACGTGTGCACCACTCGACTTCCTCGATCAGCCAGGTGTTGAGGCCCGGGCTCTGGGTGATGGATTGCAGAAATTCGAGATAGGTCTGTCCCGCCGGTGCCTCCGGATCCACCTGCCGGTCGGCGCTGGCATGGAACATGCCGAACTGGTCGATCTGCTCGTGGTGCGAGCCTTCCGGGCTGAAGAACGGCGCAAGGAAACCCGACTCCTCGGCGATCGAGGCACTATAGGAAACATAGCCGAGGCGTGCGATGGCGTCGCGGGCCGTGGTGTCCGCGGTGTTGTATGGCGGGACATAGCTGATGAGCGGATTGGCGGCGGCGGCCCAGTTGATTTTCGCGGCGGTCGCGGGATTCACTCCGGAATCGAGGATCCACGGGTCATCGGCGTATTGGCCGAGCATGGTGCGCCTGCCGATGCGCAGGAGTTGATAGTTTTCCTCCAGAGTGAATCCGGCGTTCTCGCTGCTGTAGATATTGCGGTCGTCGAGGTCCTGCCAATCGCCGAGCATGGTGTTGTCGGCGTGATAGGTTCCGTGCTGGGCGAGTTCCAGGTTCGGATTGGCGATGCGGTTGTTGATCCAACCGATCGGGTCGGGATCGGGCGTGGAATTCCAAAACAGCCGCGGCACCACCGCCAGGGTGACCGGGCAGTCCATGCCGCCGGGCAGATCGGTCGGAACCTGGTAGCCGCTGTCAGCCGGGCTGTCGCCAAGGCCGTTGTAACTCTCGAACTTCTTCGTTTCCCACTCGCCGGGCGTGAGGATCGCCGCGTCGGTCATGAGTTGGGTGAACTCGTTTTGGAACAGGCGGCTCAATGCATCGATGCGAATGATGAAATGGGTGTCGTTCTTCGCCCAGCGGCCTTTCGCTTCCTTCGCGCGCTGGTAAAGCGCTGGATCAAACGGGCCGTCGGCAATTCCGTCGCCATCGGTGTCGGTGTTGTTGAAAGGATCCTCCGCGTCGCCGATGCCATCGCCGTCGCTGTCCTCCTGACCTGCATTTGCCGTGAAGCGCGCGTTGTCCAGCGAGTCCGGCACGCCGTCGTTGTCGTTGTCCTCGTCGGCGGGATCGCCGGTGCCGTCGTGGTCGTTGTCGAGCTGGTCGAGGTGGTTGATGCCGCCGTCGGTGTTCATGTCGAGGCGAGGGGCATTGGCGATGGATGGCGCGTTGTCGATGTCGTCGATGATGCCGTCGCCATCGGTGTCCGAGAGATCGGGAAAGAGGCCGTGGATTTCGCCCTCGAAGTTTCCGAAAACGACATCCGTCACGGTATCGACCGTTGGGTTGAGCTGGCCGGTGGAGAGCCCGCGCGCATCGGTGCCGGCGCTGCCGATCACGCCGACACCGGTGAAAACCGGGCGGTTCTGCGCGTCGAGACCCTCATTGATCCACAGTTCGATGTTGTTCCCCACCGAAACCCCGCCGGAGATCCCGGCGTTGCCTGAAACGATGTCGATGAGTCCGTCATCGTTCACATCCGCGGCGGCCAATGGCATGCCTTCGCTGAAGATCTCCTCAAGGCGGCCGTAGGCATAAGGACGCGTGCCGGTGCTGATGTTGTCATATCGGATCGGAGTGAAGGCACCGCCGCCGGTGTTGCGGTAGATGTAGAGATAGTTCGCGGTGTCGCCGACAAGCAGGTCCGGCAGGCCGTCACCGGTCACGTCGCCGAGTGCCAGGCCATAGCCGTGGAGATTCACCTCCGGTGGAAAATAAGGCGGTTCCTCCGGCTCGGGTGTGAAACCACGGTCCACGCCTTGGATCAGGGTTTCCGGCGTGAAAACCAGCGGGCTGCCTTGTGCCTGTTGGTTGCGCCAAAGAATGATGTCGGCGGTGTCACCCGGGACGGCGGTGTTGACGCGTTCGCCGCTGACCAGGTCGAGGTCGCCGTCGCCATCGACATCGGCGGCGGCGAGACCCACGGGGTCGAGCCCGGCCACGCCGATCTGGACGCCGAGTTGGGGGGCCGTGGGGCCGCTCGACTGGAAGGT
>DATISV010000399.1:0-8234 GCA_035468505.1 Luteolibacter sp.
GGCAGGGTGCTGTGCAGCGCCATCCGGACCAGCGGCCACTGGATCATCGCCTTGCCGGACGCCTGGCCGTCCGGGCGTCCGAGGCGCATGTCGCGGAGGTAAAGACCGTCGTCGCGCCAGGCGAACGAGCTTTCCACGAAATCGAAAAGCACGCCCCGCAGCATCACGGATTCCGCGTGCAGGCGTCCGGTCATCTGAAGATCCGGCCGGTGGTTTTCATCGATACGGAATCCGCCTTGGGCGTCGATCGACTGTCCGCCGCCGATGACAATCTGGCCGGGCAATGGCGGAAGTTTGAACCACGCGCCCAGCAAAGGTTCGATTTCCAGGGTGCTGTTCACATCGAATCGTCCCTCGCGGCCGGCGATGTCGTAATCGAGCCGCCCTTCCAGGCGCCCGCGCGAATCGGCCGCCTTGATGCGCGTGACGGTGAGCACTTCACCGAGGATTTCCGCCTCGGCGGACAGGCTTTCGAGACGATGGCCGTGTTTCGCGATGTCGCCGGCTTCCAGCGACAGCCTCGCTTCGAGCGATTCGCGGCGGTTCGCGTCCGCGACCAGGAAAACGTTGAGCCGCGGTGGCTTGGCGGCGTCGAAATCCCAGCGCGCCAGTTCCTCGAACACCTTGGCGAGCAATTCCCGTCGCTTGCCCCGCTCCTGTGCGCTTTCACCGCTTTTTCCGCTGGGTTGGCGGCCGGTGAGACGGGCGTTCATCGATACTTCGATTCCCGAGACCCGCCCACGGGCGTCGCGGATTTCAAAACGGTTCCCCCCCGGCATGAGCAGGGTGCCGCTCGCGTTCTCCACCAGCAACGAGCCGGTTTCCGGCCGTTCCTCGTCGATCGGCAGCGTCAGGCTGGCGTTGCGGAGTTCGATCTTGTTGAGCCGCACCTCGCCGCGGGCCAGCTTGGTCTTGTCGATGTCCAGCAGCACCCGTTCGAGATAGGAGATCTGATTTTTCAGGGTGTCGTCGGAAAACACCTTCACGTCGGACGCCACCACGCCGCGCATCGGCAGATAACTCAGCGCCCCGATCCGCATATGCAGCCCCTCGCGTGAGATTTCCCGCTCGATCCACGCCCGCCAGGAATCCGGCAACCCGGTCCGGTTGGCCCACCACAACATGGTGCCCGCCGCGGCGATCGCCGCCGCCAGCAGCAGGAACGCCAGCGAGCGCAGGTTGCGGGTGAGATGCGGGCGATACATGCGGCGCGCGCAGTCTAAGATGACATCGCCGTGAAATCAACCGGCACCGTCGGCGCTTCCGCTCATTGCACGATGCCGGCCTCGCGGAACGAGAAATACGCCTGCCTGCCGGGCGAGGGACGGCCCACGATCACATGGTCCATGAATTTCACCTGCATCAGCGCCGCCGCATCGATGAGCCGGCGGGTGATCGACTCGTCGCTGCGGCTCGGCGTCGGATCGCCCGAGGGATGGTTGTGCACCAGCACGAACGCGTGCGCGCCGCGGGTGATGACCGGTCGCAGGATCTCTCGCGGATGGGCCGGCGACTCGTTCACCGTGCCCATCGAAATCGTCTGCGTGCCCATGTGCCGCAACCGGGAATCCAGCACCGCCACCATCACCTGCTCCTGCGCCAGATGGCCGAGCTGCGGGCCGAAGTATTCGTAGATCAACTCCGGCGAATCCAGCGGCCTGAGGTTCACCTGCTCGCGCGCCACGCGGCAGCCGAGTTCGAAGGCGGCGGCGAGTTTCGAGGCCTTGGCGATGCCCATCCCGTGCTCCTTGGCGAGCTGCGAGACCGGCAGGCTGCCCAGCGCGCCGAGCGAGCCGTAGCGGCGCAGCAGATCGCGGCCCATCTGGATCGCGCTTCGCCCCTTGGTGCCGGTGGAAATGAACAGGGCCATCAACTCGGCGTTGTCCAGCGCCGCCGGCCCCAGTTGGGCGAGCTTCTCGCGCGGCCGGTCGCCATGCGGCATGTCATGGATGCGCCGGTCGCCGGATTCGGAAATATCCTCTGGTTCCATGATGCCTCACAGCCAAGCCGCCGCCGCTTCCCGGTGGCAAGGAGGAAATCCCCAACCACCCGGGGAGATGTGGTGCGGATTCCGGCAACGGATGCCTTCCCGGTGTTCTGCCGGGATTGCCGTCAGGCATTCATCAACTCCTCGATCTCACCGGCCTCGATCGGGATGCTGGCCATGAGGTCGGTGTTGCGGTCCGCGCCGATGAGGACGTCGTTTTCGAGGCGGACGCCGAGGTTTTCCTCGCGGATGTAGATGCCGGGTTCGATGGTGAGGACCATGCCTTCGGCGATCGGTTCGTGGGGTGGCGAGACGTCGTGGACGTCGAGACCGAGGTGGTGGGAGACGCCGTGCATGAAGTATTTTTTCACCAGCGGTTTGTCGGGGCCCTGGTCCTTGGCGGCTCGGGCGTCGATGAGGCCGAGGCCGATGAGTTCGCTCTCCACGATCTCGACGCATTGTTTCTGATATTCCGGCAGCCGGATGCCGGGGCGGAGCAGGTCGTTGGCCCCGCGGTAGATGCGCAGCACGGCGTCATAGACCTGGCGCTGGCGTTTGGTGAAGCGGCCGTTGACCGGCACGGTGCGGGTGAGGTCGGAGTTCCAGCCGTTGTATTCCGCGGCCACGTCGAGCAGGACCATTTCGCCATCGGCGCAGCGGCTGGAGTTTTCGATGTAGTGGAGCACGCAGGCGTTGGCGCCGGAGCCGACGATCGGCAGGTAGGCGAAGCCGCGCGAGCCGCGGCGGACGAATTCGTGGAGCAGTTCGGCCTCGATCTCCCACTCGCCGACGCCGGGCTTGATGAATCCGAGCAGGCGACGGAAGCCGGCCTCGGTGATGTCGCAGGCCTTGCGGATGATGGAAATCTCCTCCTCGTCCTTGATCATGCGGATGCGGTGCATGAGCGGGGCCAGCCGCTCGTAGTGGTGCAGCGGGAATCGCTCGCGGCACTCCTTCACGAAACGGTCGTTGCGGGTTTCCACCACCCGCACCGAACGCGGGTGCTCGTTGGTGGCCAGATAGACGCGCTCCGCCTGGACCATCAGGCGCGGTAGGATGTCGTCGAAGCTTTCCGTCCACTCGACGCGCTCGATGCCGCTGACTTCGCGGGCCTGGTCCTTGGTGAGTTTCTGGCCTTCCCAGACGGCGATCTCGTCGCTGGTTTTCCGCACGAAAAGAATCTCGCGCTCGGTGGGTTCCACAGCGTCCGGCATCAGCAGCAGGATGGTGTCCTCCTGGCGCACACCGGTGAGATGCATCAGGTCGCTTTGCTGGTGGTGGGCCATGGTGCCGTCGGCATTCGTCGGATAGATGTCATTGGAATGGACGATGACGATGGCTCCCGGCTTGAGCAGGGCGCGGAGTTTGTCGCGGTGGCGGATGAACAACTCTTTGGAAATCGGATCGGTGCGCACGCCCGCACCTCAGTGCATCGTGCGATGCGGCGCAATCCGTATTTTGCCAGTCGCGCGACGGGGCGGGGGATTTCGCGCTTCCCAGCGCCGGATTTCCGCGCCACTTCATCCGGCATGCGCCACGAGGAAACGGTCCGCACCGGTCATCAATCGCTGGAAGTGTGGAAATCGCGGGAGGCCGTCGAGTTCCGGGTGGCCGGGGCGGTGCACGCGTGGTTCCACCAGCGGCGGCTCCTCACCGGACTGGCATGGGACATGATCGCCGCCGGAGCCTTGTTAGGAAAACTCCATCCGCCGCGCTCGGTGCTGATGCTCGGGCTGGCTGGCGGCACCTCGCTGCGCGTGCTGCGCCACCTGCTACCGGATACGAAATTCACCGCGATCGACATCGACCCGGAAATCGTGGCGCTCGCACGCAAGCACATGGCGCTCGATGAACTGGGCATCGAGATCCGGATCGCCGACGCCTACCGCTGGCTGGCGACCCAACGCAGGACTTATGACGTGGTCATCGACGACATCTATCTGGCGGGAAAAACCGATGTCTTCCGTCCGCAGGCGATGGATGAAACTTTACTCGGCCATCTGGCCCGCGCGGTGACTCCAGGGGGCATGCTGGCGGTGAACCTGGTGACCGGCACGGGCCACCGGACGATGCAATCGCTGGTGCGGCGCACGCTCGGCGGGCGGTTTCCGGTGCTGCGCTCGGTGACCTCGCCGGATGCGATGAACGAGGTGCTGGTGGCCGGGGAGGATGTGGCGACCCGCGGCCGGCTGATGGAATGTCTCGATCGTTTCGAAGACCGCGACGACCGGCGGTATTGGAGCCGGATCGCGGTGCGGAAAATCCGCGCAACGGAGCGCTGAAACGCCAAAAAGGTAGGGCGGCACCGCCGGGGCCGCCGGAGAATGGAAGTGAATGGCGCGACATTGGATGGCGGTTCGTCGGTCAATGGCTTTTCATTCTCCCCGCATTCGCCGGCGCTCCCGGCGGTTAGCGCCCTACCTTTCGCGGGTGGCGAAAAAATCGCACGCATCCCTGTTGCGGTGTTGAGGAAAATGGATATTTTCCCTGCCATGCTCAACGAAACGCTCCCACTCACCCAGGCATTCATCGTGCCCGGCATCTCGCCGCTTTATCTGGTCATCATCGGTGTCACGCTGGTGGCCAGCATGCTGATCAGCGGCATGCTCAAGCGCCGTTTTTCCGAGTATTCTCAAATCCCGCTGGCACTTACCGGCGCGCAGGTGGCCGAGCGCATGCTGCGCCAGAGCGGCATCAACGACGTGAAGGTGATCAGCGTGCAAGGCCAGCTCACCGACCACTACGATCCGATGAAAAAGACCGTGAATCTCAGCGAGCCGGTCTATCACATGAACTCGGTGGCCGCCGCGGCGGTGGCGGCGCACGAGTGCGGCCACGCCGTCCAGCACCAGCAGGCCTACAAGTGGCTCGAATTCCGCTCGAAGATGGTGCCCGCCGTGCAGCTCTCCAGCAAGATGCTCAATTTTATCATGATCGCCGGCCTGCTCGGTCTCGGGATCATGAACAACCCGACCCTGCTGTGGATCTGGGTGGGCTTGTTCGGGGTCACCACCTTGTTCTCGCTGGTCACCCTGCCGGTGGAATTCGACGCGAGCCGTCGCGCGCTCGTCTGGCTGGAGAGCAGCGGACTGGCCGCCAGCATGGAGCATGAAAAAGCGAAGAACGCGCTGTTCTGGGCCGCCATGACCTATGTGGCCGCGGCAGTGGGCTCCGTCGCCCAATTGCTCTACTTCCTGATGATCGCGCTCAACCGCCGCGAGTGAGCGCGACATTCATCACGGAATCCGCAGCTTGATGTTGCGGAAGGAAACGCGGTCGCCGTGGTCCTGCAGCAGGATGTGGCCGTCGGTCCACTGGCCGAAGCCGGGGATCTTGCGGTACTTGCTCGACATGACGGCCTCGATCGTTTCCGGCGCGTTGCGGTCGTAGGAAAGGACCATTTCACCGTTGAGCCAGTGCTCGATCTTGTCGTCCTTGACGAGGATGCGTGCCTGGTTCCAGCCGCCGATGGGGGCCGGTTTCTTGTCGGCTGAAGCGGTCATCAGGTCGTAAAGCGAGGCGAGCGTGCGGTTGCCGGCAGTGCCGTTCTTGGCGTCCGGGTGGCGTTCGTCGTCGAGGATCTGGTATTCCAGGCCGATGGCGGAGCCGGTATTGGCGGGGGCGCCGGATCCGGTGATCGGGTTGAGGTTCGGCTGGCAGAAATACTTGATGCCACTGTTGGCACCGGGAGTGAGTTTGAATTCGAGTTTCAGTTCGAAGTTGGAAAAGCGCTCGCGGGTGATGATGTCGCCGCCGGCCGCCGCTTCCGCGCCGCCGCTGGCGAGCACGGTGAGCACGCCATCCTTGATCTCCCAGCCCTTGTCGGGGAAGTTTTCGGACTTCGCACCGCGCCAGCCGTCGCTGGTCTTGCCATCCCACAGCAAGCGCCAACCCTCGGATTTCTCCTCATCGGTGAGAGTGTTGGGAGCGGGGCTTTTCTCGGTGATTTTCAAATTGCGCCAGCGCACCTCGGTACCCTCGACCGCCTTGTTGTTGATGCTGTGCACTTGCAGGGCGATGAAACCGCTGGCGGTCATCGAGTCCTTGAGGTCAGCGCGCGGCTGGCCGTTGAGCCAGGTCTTGATCGAGTCTCCAATGGCCTCGACGCGGACGTGGTTCCAATCGTTCGGTTTGAAAATTTCCATGCCCTGCTCGCTGAACGCCTTTTCCTGCTCCTTGTTGCCGGCGGCCGGGTAAAGCCAGCCGCGACGCGCCTCGTCGAAGATGCCCGCGCTCCACATCCGCTTGCGATTGGTGTCCGGATCGATCTCGACCTGGTAGCCGTGCACGCGTCCGGCGGGGATAGGTTTGCCGCCGGGTTTGATCCGGGTTTCCACGTCGTAGCAGTTGCTGCGGATCTGGACGCCGGAGTTGAGCCGGGGATCGACCTTGAATTCGTATTCGAGCACGAAGTCGGCGTAGTCGCGCGCGGTGCACAGGAAGCTGTTGGGCGTGCCCATCTTGGAAATGCCAACGATGGAGTCGCCCTCGATCTTGTATTCCGCCTTGCCGCCGCGCTGCACCCAGCCGTCGAGATTCTTGCCGTTGAAAAGATCCACCGCCTCGCCGGAAACGTGGGCCGAGGCGAGGATGGAGGCGACGAGGACAAACGGTGCGGTCGTGTGGGTTTTCATGGCGTGGGATGGAATCGGATGTGGCGCGAGCATAAGAACAGAGCATGCCGCTCCAAGCGCAAATTCGGGATTTCATGTCAGCCCGAAGACCACGCCTCCGCGCTTGCCAAGGCGGGCCGCCGGCGCTTGTCATGGCGCATGGATCATCTGGCCAGGGCGCGGTTTGTCATCGAGGCGGAAATCGAAGGGCTGCGCGGCATGTCGGCCCGCCTCGACGCGCGATTCACCGAAGCCGTCGAACTTTTGCGCGGATCGCTCGAAAACCGCGGCAAGGTGGTGGTTACCGGCGTGGGGAAATCCGGCAACATCGGCCAGAAAATCGCCGCTACCTTCAACTCGACCGGTGCCACCGCCGTGGTCATGGACTCGACCAACGCGCTCCACGGCGACCTCGGCATCCTCAACGACGGCGACACCGTGCTCGCGCTTTCCTATTCCGGCGAAACCCGCGAGCTGCTCGACCTGCTGCCGTTCATCAAACGCTTCGAGGTGAAAGTGATCGCGCTGACCGGCAACCCGCAATCGACCCTCGCCCGGCTCAGCGACGTGACCTTGGATACCTCGGTCGATCGCGAGGCCTGTCCGCTCAATCTCGCGCCCACTTCCTCGTCCACCGCGATGCTGGCGATGGGCGACGCGCTGGCGATGGTGCTGCTGGAGGCGCGTGGCTTCACCGAGGAGGACTTCGCCCGTTATCATCCCGGCGGATCGCTTGGTCGTGCGCTGCTCACCCGCGTTTCCGACATCATGCGTTCCGATGCCGCGCTGCCGACAGTGGGCGAAGACGCCGACGTGTATGCCGCGCTCGACGCGATGAACCGCGCGCGCGCCGGTGCCTGTCTCATTCTCGCTGCCGATGGCAGGCTCGCCGGCATTTTCACCCACGGCGACTTCGCCCGCAGTTTCCGCAAGGACCCGCTGCTCGGCGACAAGCCGGTGGCCGAGCTGATGACCCGCAGGCCGGTGACCGTGCGCGCCGACGCGCTTGCAGTGGAGGTTCTCCGCACCATCGGCGAGAACCGCATCGACGACATCGTGGTGCTCGACGGAAACGACAAACCCGTGGGTCTGATAGACACCCAGGATCTCGCACGGCTGCGGATCGTTTGAATTGCGGTCTAACCGACTTGCCTGATTCATCCGCGCGTGTATCCATTGCCGCGATATGTCCTCCATCCGACTCCCCGGCCAATGCGGCGTGATGCTGTTGCCGGACTGCACCCTGTTTCCCCATGGCGGCCTGCCATTGCATATCTTCGAGCCGCGTTATCGCAAAATGCTCAACGAGGCGATCGAGGGGGATTGTTTTTTCGCGGTGGCCCGGCTTGCCGGAGATGAAACGCAGCGACCCGCCGAGTGCACCGCGCCGGTGGGGACCATCGGCCTGATCCGCGCGTCGCACGAACAACCGGACGGCACCTCGCAGCTACTGCTGCATGGAGTGATGCGCGTGCGTTTCACCGAGTGGCACGACGACCGGCCCTATCCCTTCGCTTCCATCGAACCGGTGATCTCTCTTGTCTCTCCCGACCATCAGGCACACGCCGCCATGAAAACCCGGCGCGGTGCCGTGGAGGACGCCATCCGGCCGCTGCCGGAAGAAGTGCGCGATG